>JAZNFF010000119.1:0-2056 GCA_045588995.1 Acutalibacteraceae bacterium | reverse complement strand
CAGTCCGTCGATACAAACGAAAGGTTTGCCATATATAAGCGAAAAGACCGTTCCGTGAAAAGAAGATGTAACCACGGCTTCCGCATGGTCTACAAGGGAAAGAAAATCCTTGGGGCCTGCATCATACCGCTTAATAAAGGGATTAAAATAGTCTTTTTTGCCTCTAAACTTGGTCGCAACAACAGGTATACCCATTTTCTCGGACAAAAGCTTTGCTATACGGATATGATTTTTATTAGGCTCAAGACAATAAAACAAAATATATTTACCCAAGTCTCTACCCATATCACTTTGCAGGGCTTGCCACTGTTCTTTTGCTAGCAACAATGTAGGGTCCACATTAATTTGTGTGACATCATCACCGAGCAACTCATCAATCATTTTTTTGCTTTTTTCTTCGCGAAGTGAAATTGCGCTGTATTGTTGCAAAAGCGCTTTATAATGCTCCTTATCATACCTTGACCAATCTATATCCAAGGGGCCCAAGCTTGCCGCATAAGAAATTTTCTTGCACTTGATTCCATCCAAAAGATAGGCAAAATTGAAATCCGCGGCTCTAACGTTCCAAATTTGGTCGCTTCCGCTAATAATAACATCGTAATTGGAAGCTAACCTTCTTAATTCTTCTAAAGAATTAACTTCATACGTTGTATTAAGTTCACTTGAAAGAAATTCTTCAAATTTATTGCTTTGTTTTTTGAGCAATTTATAGTACGGCAAAGCCATCATTGATTTGATAAAGCCCTTCACCGACTTTAAATTCAACACCTTATATAGCTCTTTTTGCAAATCAGTTCTGAAATTAAGAACATCATATTCACATTTTACCCCTGCTTTTTCCGCCAACTTCTGAATATATGCTTGAAGGGCATAGGTCTGAAGCATTGACCCGTAATTATGGGCACCGTGAAATGTTATTACAGCAATTTTTAACATTTGCGTTTCCTCCGGATTGTTTCCGACTTTATTCTAATTGCTGTTTTAGGAAAGCAGAATGTCAGTGCCAAATTAATCGCTTCGCAAAATCCCGCGGTTTTTATCACTTTACCAATATAACCGTCAATCACCTGCTTGATAACATCATATTGCTCGGGACTGTTGGCTTTGGAAAATTTATATCTTGCCCTCAAATTCAAAGCGACCTTTAGCAAATCCTTTTCCAGTCGTATCATTTGTTCGGGACATTCTACCGCATATATTTCATTTATTCTTTTTCTTGCTTCCAACAATGAAAAAATACGCGAATTATATACAGTTAAACATCTTGCGCTTTGTTCGCGCTGCCAATAATGGTAGGCTTTTCTTGATACAAAGCATGCTTGTGCGATATTTTGGCAGTATCTTGCCGCAAACTCAAAATCCTCGCAATAATGCAGATTCTCGTTCAAACGCAGCTGCTCAACCATACTTCTTTTGAACATCTTGTTACATAGATAACCGCCTATAGTTTCAGAATTTAACATTTGTTCGTAAAATCTATTTTTATCCAGGACGATATACTCTTTGCTATCGACATTATCTTTTTTCTCGTCTTCTTCGGCATAGCAATAATTTGCTTCGACAATCGATAAATCCGAATTATATTTTTCCAAACCTGAAACCAGAAGCTCTAAATAATCGGCAGATACCCAATCGTCTCCATCCACGAAAGAAATATATTTACCGCAAGCCTCATTGATTCCCATATTTCTCGCACTGCTTACGCCGCCGTTTTTTTTATGTAAAATTTTTATCCTTTTGTCCGCTTTCGAAAATTCCTCATATTGAGCTGCAAGCTTATCTTCGGAACCGTCATCAATAATTAAAACTTCAAAATCCCCAAAGGTTTGATTTAAAAGAGAATTGATGCATCGTTCCATGTAGCAAATCGGAGTATTAAATACCGGTATTATAACCGATACCAACGGATTGTACTTCTCCATATTCCCACCTCCGCATTATTCTAAATATACTTAAACACCCACTCAAAATTCCTTAAATCGGGCGAAATAACAACTTCATAAAACCAAAATATAGCAAAAAGCACTAATATAACTATTTTCATCGCGTTTCTATG
>JAZNFF010000118.1:0-8997 GCA_045588995.1 Acutalibacteraceae bacterium | reverse complement strand
AAACCGGCCAGACCATTATTGCAGGTATGGGTGAGCTACACCTCGAAATCATTGTAGACAGAATGCTTCGTGAGTTCAAGGTTGAGGCTAACGTTGGTGCTCCTCAGGTTGCTTATAAGGAAACCGTTCGCACTAAGGTTGACCACGAAACCAAGTACAAGCGTCAGTCCGGTGGTTCCGGTCAGTACGGTCATGTTAAGATTATTCTCGAGCCTAACGAATCAGGCAAGGGCTATGAGTTCATTAACTCCGTTACAGGCGGTTCCATTCCGAAAGAATTTATCGGACCTGTTGACGCAGGTATCCAGGGTGCATTACACGCAGGTGTACTTGCAGGTTACCCTGTAGTTGACGTTAAGGTAACTCTTTATGATGGTTCTTACCACGAGGTTGACTCTTCTGAAATGGCATTTAAGATTGCCGGTTCTATGGCCTTTAAGGAGGCCTGCCGTAAGGCAAACCCCGTACTCTTAGAGCCTATTATGAAGGTTACCGTTATTGTTCCTGAAGAATATATGGGCGATGTTATCGGCGACCTTAACTCACGCCGTGGTGAAATCCAGGGCTTTGAGGACCGTTCAGGCGGTATTAAGCAGATTAATGCCAGAGTTCCTCTTGGTGACATGTTCGGTTATGCTACCGACCTCCGTTCTAAAACACAGGGCCGTGGTCAGTATGTAATGGAACCCGATGGCTACAAAGAAGTTCCCAAGAGTATTGCTGAAAAGATTATTTCTAACCGCGCTAAAAACGACTAATGCTTTATTGGCATAAATAATCAAATAATGCTTGAAATTTTCTGCATTTTTTGATAAACTATAAATATCCTAATATAAACTTAATTTCTAAGGAGGAAATTACAATGGCAAAGGCAAAATTTGAACGCAATAAGCCCCACGTAAACATTGGTACCATTGGTCACGTTGACCACGGTAAAACCACTCTTACAGCAGCAATCACTAAGTACCTCTCCCTTAAGGGTCAGGCTTCTTTTGAGGATTATGCAAACATCGATAAGGCTCCCGAAGAGAGAGAGCGTGGTATTACAATTAATACCGCTCACGTTGAGTATGAAACTGACGCTCGTCACTATGCTCACGTTGACTGCCCCGGACACGCTGACTATGTTAAGAACATGATCACCGGTGCTGCTCAGATGGACGGCGCTATCCTTGTTATCGCTTCTACTGATGGTCCTATGGCTCAGACCAAGGAGCACCTTCTCCTTGCTCGTCAGGTAGGCGTTCCTTATATCGTTGTATTTATGAACAAGACTGACCTTGTTGACGATGAAGAACTCCTCGAGCTCGTTGAGATGGAAATCCGTGAGACTCTTGATAAGTATGAATTCCCCGGCGATGATACTCCTATCATCAAGGGTTCTGCTTTCCAGGCTCTCGATTCTGCTTCTACTGACCCTGCTGACGCAGTTTATGCTCCTATCGCTGAGCTTATGGATGCTGTTGACAGCTATATTCCCACTCCTGACCGTAAGGCAGATATGCCTTTCCTTATGCCCGTTGAGGACGTTATGACCATTTCTGGTCGTGGTACCGTTGTTACCGGACGTGTTGAGCGTGGTCAGCTTAATGCTGGTGATGAAGTTGAAATCATCGGTCTTACCGAAGAACGCGCTAAGACTGTTGTTACTTCTATGGAAATGTTCCGCAAGACTCTTGATTACTGTGAAGCAGGCGACAACGTTGGTGCACTTCTCCGTGGTGTAGGCCGTGACGAAGTTGAGCGTGGTCAGGTTCTTTGCAAACCCGGCTCCATCAACCCCCACACTAAGTTCCATGGTCAGGTTTACGTATTGACCAAGGAAGAAGGCGGTCGTCATACTCCTTTCATGAACAACTATCGTCCTCAGTTCTATTTCAGAACTACTGACGTTACCGGTGTTATCACCCTTCCTGCAGGCACTGAAATGTGCATGCCCGGCGATAACGTAGATATGGATGTTGAACTCATCACTCCTATCGCTATTGAAGAAGGTCTCCGTTTCGCTATCCGTGAAGGTGGCCGTACAGTTGGTTCAGGCGTTGTTACTGCTATCAACTAATTAATATTAAAAATTCCGCTATGATTTCATAGCGGAATTTTTGTTTAAATAATATATATTTATAATTTAAGCCGCCTTTATATAAGGCGGCTTTACTTTTATTCGCTGAGTTGTGATGTGCAGTGGGGACAACGGGTTGCATCAACGGCTATTTCGCTCTTGCAGAAGGGACAGGTTTTGATAGTGGGAACTTCTTCTACGGGAGCAGTGGGCTTTTTACCTATATTGTGAAGCTTGTTGATTCCTTTAACAAGTAGAAAAATAATCATTGCCATAACAACAAAATTTATTACATTTGTTATAAATGAACCATATGCAAAAACCGTAGCACCGGCTTCTTTAGCGGCGGCAAGGGAAGGGTATGTAGTACCGGCCTTAACGCCTTCGGCCAATTTCAAAACGGCAAATTGGTCGGAAAAATTTACTCCGCCCGTAGCAAGACCAACAAAGGGCATTATCAAATCATCAATAAGGGATTTTACAATGGATTGGAATGCGCCGCCTATAATAACGCCGACTGCCAAATCAATAACATTGCCTTTAAGGGCAAACGCCTTGAATTCTTCTAAAAACTTTTTCATTTGTATACCTCCTATTTTTATTCATTGTATCATACTTTTACAAATTTTCAAATACTTTTTTATTTTATTTTAATGGTAAAACGCATTTTATGTCAAAAAATGTAAATTACCCAAAAATCGCCTTAAATGCGATTTATGTATTAAAATGACAAAAAATGACAAATATAAATAATATATAACGAAAAAAGTTTGTAAAAATCGTTTTTTGTCGAAAAAATATCTAAAAAAGATAGCAAAAATAGTTGCATTTTATTGGAAATTATGTTAATATATGGAAGTCACAAAAATTAAGAAAAAACAGGAGGAAGTTTGTAATGGAAAAGAAATTAAAAATTATTATCGCCGATGATTCGGCAGAGTTCGGTCAGAGTTGCGCTAAAGCTCTCAGAGGTTACGGTATGGATGTTGTCCTTTGCGAAAAGGATGGAAATATTGTTTTGGAAAAGATAAATTTTCATAAACCTGATGTTGTTCTGGCCGATGTTTTTATGCCTAATCGTGATATCTTGGGTGTCCTTGAAGTTATCGGTAAAATGAACGAGAAGGATAGACCGCTTGTTATGGCCATTTCCAGTTTTGATAATCAGAAACTTGAGCGGGAAACGCTTATGTCGGGTGCGGCATATTATTTTCTTAAACCATTTGATGTTAATACTATGGCAGAAAGAATAATTAAATTATCCGGTTGGAGAAATGAGTTGTCACCAGTTGTTGTTAAAGATAATGTTGTAACCGATTCGGAACTTGAAATTATGATAACCGATATTATTCATCAGATAGGCGTACCTGCGCATATAAAGGGTTATCATTATCTTCGGGAGGCAATAAAACTTTCGGTTAAAAATGATGATATTATTAATTCGGTTACTAAACTTTTATATCCAACCGTTGCTAAAAAGCATAATACCACTTCTTCCAGAGTGGAGAGAGCGATTCGCCATGCAATAGAAGTTGCTTGGGATAGGGGAGATATAGATGTACTTAACTCCTATTTCGGCTATACAGTTCAAAACGAGCGCGGCAAACCTACTAACAGCGAATTTATCGCAATGATTAGCGATAAATTGCGTTTGAAGTTAAAAATAGGTTAAATTATTTAAAAACCCGATGGTTTTATGCCATCGGGTTTATTGACTTTGAAATAAAGTTATGGTAAAATAAGTTAATGAAAGGGGAGGATTACGTGAATAAGATTATCACAATAGGAAGAGAGTTCGGAAGCGGAGGCAGAGAACTTGGCCGTCGCCTTGCCGAGGAACTTGGGTTTGAGTATTATGATAAGGAAATCGTTACGGAAATCTCGAAAAATACCTCTGTGTCTGAAGAATATGTAAAACTTGTAGTTGAGAATGCTCCCCATGCGCTTTTCCCAATAACCGTAGGCCGTAGTTTTACCTATGCGGATGATTATTCAATTAAGCAGATTCAAACGGTTTATGCTGCGAAGGATGAAATAATCAAAGAACTCGCCGAAAAATCAAATTGCGTTATAGTAGGTCGTTGCGCAGATTATATCTTAAAGGATTATAACCCCTATAAAATATTTGTTTATGCGGATGAAGAAAGCAAAATCAATCGTTGCGCAGATAGATTGGGTCCCGATGAATCCCTTGATAGAAAACAAATTCTAAAGCGCATTAAAGAAGTTGATAGGCGCAGAGCCCGTTATTATGAGTTTTATACCGATAATAAATGGGGCGATAAGAGGAATTATGATTTGTGTATCAATACTACCGATACCGTTATAAAAGAAATTGTTCCAATAATCGCAAAAATGTTTAAATAAGCCGATTTTTAATGGTTTTTTTGCAAATTTTAACTTGACAAAACGATGATAAATATATATAATGTAGTTTGTGACATTTTGGACCTGCCAGTGAGGTGCATTTATGATACTTGATCTCAAAAGTATCTTTGCTGCCGAAGGAACGGCTAAGCAAATCGATTACGAGTTTGATATGTCCGATATCGAATTTTCGGGTGTGTTTCCGCTCAAAACTCCCATTTCGGTAAAGGGTAGCGTTTCAAACAGCGCCGGCGTTGTTTCGTTGGTGCTTGATATTGGGTATGTGTATAGTGCTCCGTGCGACCGGTGTGGTGAGTTCGCAGAGTGCGGCCATAAAGTCAAATTGGATAAAATGCTCGCAGTTTCCATCGAAGGCGAGGATAGTGATACTATCATCACTGTCCCTGATATGAAACTTGATGTGGACGAGTTGGTTTATTCCGAGGTTATATTGGATGTTCCTTCAAAGCATCTTTGTAAGGAAGAGTGCAAGGGCATATGTTCTATGTGCGGTAAAAACTTGAATGTAGAACAGTGTACTTGCGAAAAGAAGGAAATTGATCCCAGATTTGCAAAATTAGCAGAATTGCTTAATAATTAAACTTATTATATAATCTTATTAAGGAGGTGCTGAAAATGGCAGTACCCAAGAGAAAAACTTCTAAAGCAAGACGCGATAAGAGAAGAAATAATTTATGGAAGCTTAGTGCTCCGGCATTGGTAAAATGCCCCAGCTGTGGCGAATATAAGCGCCCGCACAGACTTTGCCCCGCTTGCGGTAAGTATAACGGCCGTGAGGTTGTAAAGGTTGCAGAGTAAGATTTACTACTGAAAGAGGGGGAGAAGCATCCCCCTCTGTTTTTTTAAATGCTTTAGCCAATGAAAGAGGTGAAAACTATGGCAAAACCGATTGTAGCGGTAGTTGGTAGACCAAATGTCGGTAAATCAACGCTTTTTAATAAATTAATCGGCAAACGACTTTCCATTGTCGATGATACTCCGGGTGTTACCCGTGACCGTATTTACGGTGATGCAGAGTGGAAGGGCAATAAAATTATGCTCGTTGATACGGGCGGAATTGAGCCAAAGACCGATGATATTATTCTTGCGAGTATGCGTTCTCAAGCAAAACTTGCTATTGAAACGGCGAGTGTTATTATTTTTGTTACCGATTTAAAAAGCGGTGTTACTGCTGCCGATATGGAAGTTGCCGCAATGCTTCAAAAAAGCGGCAAACCCTTGGTGCTTTGTGTTAATAAATGCGATACTATCGGCGATGTACCGCCCGAATTTTATGAATTTTATAATTTAGGGCTCGGTGACCCAATACCCGTTTCTTCGGTGCACGGTCACGGTACCGGCGACCTTTTGGATGCGGTTTTTGAGCATCTTCCCGAAGGTGTATTTGATGATAATGATGAGGATGTTATCAATGTTGCCATTATCGGAAAGCCCAATGCGGGTAAATCTTCCTTGGTTAATAAAATTGCCGGTGAAGAGCGCTCCATCGTTTCCAATATTGCAGGTACTACCCGCGATGCCATAGATACCCTCGTTGAAAATAAATACGGCCGATTTAATTTTATTGATACCGCAGGTCTTCGCAGAAGCAGTAAGGTTGAAGATAAAATTGAAAAATATAGCGTTCTTCGCGCCAAAATGGCTATAGAACGCGCCAATGTTTGCGTTATAATGATTGATGGTGTTGATGGTTTCACTGAGCAGGATTCCAAGGTCGCGGGACTTGCCCTCGAACAAGGAAAGGCCTGCATCATCGCCGTTAATAAATGGGATATTGTGGAAAAAGACGGATATACTATGGATACCTACCATAAGTCCTTAATGCAGGATTTTTCCTTTATGTCCTTCGCACCCATTATCTTTATTTCGGCAAAAACAGGTCAGCGAATTGACCGACTTTTTGACCTTATCAAGTATACCTATGAACAGAACGCTATGCGCATTTCAACGGGTAAACTTAACGATATTCTTGCCGATGCTACGGCAAGAGTTCAACCCCCATCGGATAAGGGTAAGCGTCTTAAGATTTATTATATGACTCAAGCGTCGACCTGTCCGCCTACCTTTGTTTGCTTCTGCAATAATGCAGAACTGTTCCATTTTTCATATCAGCGTTACCTTGAAAATCAAATCAGGTCAACCTTTGGCCTTGAAGGTACGCCCGTTCGCTTTGTTATCCGCGAGAGAGGAGATAAAAATGTTTAATCCCTCGGTTTTATACGCTGTTCTTGCTTTTGTAGCCGCGTATCTTATCGGCAGTATAAATTTTGCTGTTATTTTCACTAAGGTTTTTATAAAACGTGATATCCGAGATTTCGGTAGCGGTAATGCAGGAACTACAAATGTTATGCGCGTTGGCGGTTTTTGGCCCGGTTTCTTAACTTTTGTATGTGATGCCCTTAAGGGTTTTGTGGCTTGTAAAATCGGATACTTGGTATTTGATTATATTCATAAAACCGGCGCGCAAGAGTGGTCCTATGCAATTTACGGCGCCTATATTTGCGGACTTCTTTGTATGCTCGGCCACGTATTTCCCATTTTCTTTCAATTTAAGGGCGGAAAGGGTGTAGCAACAAGCGTTGGTATTTTTGCGGTATGCTGTCCAATAGCAATTATTTTAGGTCTTGTCGCATTTGCAATATCAACTCTTGTTTCAAAAATCGTTTCCTTAAGTTCGATTATTGCCACTGTGGTTGTAGTGGCCTTATCATTGACTTTTTATGATGATACCGCTCTTTTCTTACCGCAGGCAATTCCTTGCATTCTTATGGGTATTGTGGTAATATCAAAGCATAAAGATAATATTAAGCGCCTTGTTAATGGCGAAGAAAAGAAACTTACCATCAGGAGATAAGTTATGGCTAAAGTTAGTGTTTTAGGCCCAGGTGGGTGGGGAATAGCCCTTGCCATAAATGCCTACCGTTGCGGTCATAAGGTTGTTCTATGGTCGGCCTTTGAGTCGGAAGTTGAACAACTTTTGAAAACCCGCTCTAATGAAAAACTTTTAAGCGGTATAATTATTCCCGATGAAATAGAAATAACGGGTGATATTTCTGCCGTTGAGGGCTCGGATATAACAATTCTTGCAGCGCCCTCCATTGCTGTTAAATCGGTGTGCGAAACGCTTAAGAATTGTAAAGATTACGGTATTATTGTAGATGCCTCAAAGGGCCTCGAAAAAGGCACTTTAAAGCGCCTTTCCGAACTTATTAAAGAGGTAATCCCTTCTGCCGATGTAGTTGCTCTTTCGGGTCCTTCTCACGCCGAAGAGGTTGCCCGTAAGATACCTACTTCCTTGGTGGTTGCAAGTGAAAATGAAGAAGTAAATACCAAGGTTCAAGAGATGCTTTCCAATGAGTATTTCCGTCTTTATACCTCTACTGATATTATCGGCGTTGAGCTTGGCGGCGCCCTTAAAAATGTAATTGCGATATGCGCGGGAATTTGTGATGGTTTAGGCCTTGGAGATAATTCTAAAGCCGCTCTTATTACAAGAGGTCTTGCCGAAATGCAAAGATTAGGTGTTGCTCTCGGTGCCGATGAGCGTACTTTTTCGGGCCTTGCGGGTATTGGTGACTTGGTAGTTACCTGTACGTCCCGCCATAGCCGTAATAACCGTTTCGGTAATCTTGTAGGCAGAGGTGTTCCTTGTAACGAGGCGCTGGAGCAGGTGGGCACAGTAGAAGGATATTATGCCACCCTGATGGCCTATGAACTTTCGGTTAAAACAGGGGTTGAATTACCCATTATAAGCGAGTGCTACGGCATACTTTATGAGGGTAAACCTGTTGACAATGTGGTTAATAACCTAATGACAAGGCCAAAACACGCAGAAATACTGTAAAATTTGCTTAAATTTGAAAAAAACACTTGCATTATTGGTGATTTTCTGTTATTATATCATTTGTTATGTGGCCAATTTGTGTTGGCTAATAAAGAAGGAGGTGCAGACCATGGCAAAATGTGATATCTGCAACAAAGAAATTGCTTTTGGTATTAAGGTTTCCCATTCTCATAGACGTTCTAATAGAACTTGGAAGCCCAATGTTAAGAAGGTAAAGGCGATTGTGGACGGTTCTCCTCGTCGTATTAATGCCTGCACCCGTTGCTTACGTTCAGGTAAGGTTACCAGAGCAATCTAAAAGTTTAAACATTCAGGCCTTGGAATTTTCCAAGGCCCTTTGTTTTATTTGTTTAAAATCTGATTATGGTGATAATATGATTAAAGCAGTAATTTTTGATTTAGATGGTACGTTGGTAAATTCTTTGTTCGACCTTGCAGCTGCCTGCAATTATGCCTTGACAGAAAAAGGTTTTCATACCCATACGATTGAAGAATATAAATACTTCATCGGCAACGGAATTCCAAAACTTATTGAAAGGGCTGTGCCCGAAAATCATAGAAATGAGCATATAATTAAAGCGGTCAGAGAAGAATTCTTAAGATACTATTCTGTTCATTTTGTGGATAAAACCGTAGCGTATGATGGAATGATGGAAACCGTGACCGAATTAAAGGATAGAGGGCTTAAACTCGCCGTGGTAAC
>JAZNFF010000117.1:0-2057 GCA_045588995.1 Acutalibacteraceae bacterium | reverse complement strand
AAGGAGTCTTATTTATGTTTGAACAAATACTTGTCTGGTACAATGGGTTGACCGATGGTTTGTTTGGATCTTTGATTTTATTCATTGTCGGTGTGCTCCTTTTAATTAAAGGCGGCGACTGGTTCGTGGATAGCGCTGTCGGCATTGCTAAACGGTTTAGAGTTCCTGAGATTATTATTGGCGCTACAATCGTTTCTATCGGTACAACCTTGCCGGAAGTTATGGTATCGGCCACAGCGGCTATAAATAATAATGGTGCTATCGCATACGGGAACGCTATTGGCTCTATTATTTGCAACACCGCGTTAATTGCTGCAATAACAATTGCTATCCGTCCTGCGCCCGTTAATAAAAAGGCGATTATCACGCCGGTAATCTTTTTCTTTGTTTCTGTAGCAATTTATTTGGTAGCGGCTTATATATTCGGCCGATTTGACAGATGGCTCGGAATTGTTATGCTGGCAGTTTTTGGTATATATATGGCGACTACTGTATATAGCGGGTTTAAGAATCCTGTTAAAAATCAGAATGAGGATAATGATGAATCTGCCAAAACTTCTTTGGTGAAAGATATTATTGTTCTGATAGTTAGCGCTGCTTTAATTGCTTTCGGCGCTGATATGTTAGAGGCATCATCCGTATCCATAGCCACGATGGCAGGGATTCCTACGGAAGTAATCGGTGTTACTATTGTTGCGCTCTGCACGTCGCTTCCCGAACTTGTAACAGCAGTTACAGCCCTTGTAAAGGGACACGGAGCATTATCGCTCGGAAACATTATTGGCGCAAACATTTTCAATTTGGTGCTGGTTTCCGGCGCGGCAGTTACGATTTCTCCATTTGTTATTCCCGAGGGTAGTAAGCTTTTTGGTTTCAATACTTCCCAGATTTTAGAAATTCCGCTTATGGTGGGTGTAATGGCGCTTATGACCTTACCCGCTTTGATAAAAGGAAAATTACACCGTTGGCAAGGAATAACGCTTCTTGGAATTTATGCCGCATTTGTAGTATTGCAGGTTTTAATTGCAATAAAAGTTGTTTGATTATTTATCATAATATGATTGATGCCCTTTAAAAGCGCCGTTGCTTTGCTTTTACGGGCGGTAAAACGGACGGCTTATTTTTGATTGCACCGCGGAAAACGATACGGATTATTATATAAGAGTAAAACTCAAAGATGGTGGAATGGCTTGGTCCAGCCCTATCCGAGTTAATAAATAAACGAAAACGGGCGGAAATTTCCGCCAGTTGACTTTTTATACGGATAGTTATATAATTTAGTTGTATGGTAAATACAGGAAAGAGGAGATTACTATGAAGAGAGTATTAGCATTACTTATGGCAATTACCCTTTTATTTTCACTGAGCGCTTGTAAAAAAGGCGGCGAAGAACTATCCAATAATGAATCCGATGTAAATAGCGCTGCCGATTTTGAAAAACCCGAAAATTATGCGGCTATAATCGGCCTTACAATTAACCCCGAATTTGAACTTTATCTTGATAAGGATGAAAATCTTTTAGCACTTAATGCAGTTAACGAGGATGCAAAATCTATAGAGAAAGATATTGATTTATCCAAAAAGGATGTTGTGTCTGCGGTTTCTTCCATAGTTAAGGCGGCAAACAATGGCGGATATATTAAAACGGGCGGTTATATGGTTTTAAAAGCCGTTAAGGTTATTGATTCTAATGTAATTAATACAACCGCTTTATTGAAAAAGGCATCGGATGCGGCAGAAAAAGCCGTTAAAGAACTTGATATTGATTTTGATGTAAAGACAGAAGAAGCCGATAAAGAGGATACATCTTCAAAGGATGAAACTTCTTCAAAACAAGATACCTCATCAAAGCAGGATACTTCATCTAAAAACGATACCTCTTCAAAGGGCGAAACTACCGATAAGACCGAAAATTCTTCCAAAGAGGAAACAGGTGAAAATAAACCCGCCGCACCTACGGTAGTTAATCCTAAAACACATCTTAAAAAAGGCGAGGAATATGTATCTAAAAATGTTCAGAGAGAAGATGATACATATTTGGCCGCAGGCGGAATATC
>JAZNFF010000116.1:0-35836 GCA_045588995.1 Acutalibacteraceae bacterium | reverse complement strand
TCCCGTCAAATAAAGAAAACTTAAAAGACGCGTCATAAAACTAATATTTTAAATCCCCCTTACCATAGGGGGATTTTTGTTGTTGAAATTATATTAATCATATAGTATAATAAACTTACCAGAAAGATGTTTAATGGGAGAAGAATATGAACGCAATAGAACATATTATTAAAACGGGTTTGCCTTATGTGATTTCGGCGATTGAAATCATGGGTATTTTTGTTGTTGCTTGGACCGCAATTAAAAACTTCTGGCACTATATTCAAAATTCTTTTATGAAAAAGAATATCGATTTGCAGACCAATATTGCAAGAGGTCTTGCGACGGGTCTTGAATTTAAAATGGGAGCAGAGATTCTTAAAACCGTTTTGGTTAAGGATATGAGTGAGCTTTATATTTTAGGCGCGGTAATCCTTCTTCGCGCGCTTTTAAGTATTCTGATTCACCTTGAGCTTAAAAAGAAAAACGAAGAGGAAAAACAGTAATCATAAATTTAACTGCAGTACACTTAAAAAGTGTACTGCAGTTTTTATTCACCCTTGATTTTACTTATAGCGCCTTTTTCAAGGCGGGAAACCTGCGCTTGAGAAATGCCGATTTCCTTTGAAACTTCCATTTGTGTTTTTCCGTTTATAAACCGCATAGCGAGAATATTTCTTTCCCGTTCGCTTAAATTTTTAATGGATTCCTTAAAGGCAATTTCATCAAGCCAGTTGCGGTCATCGTTGTTATCGCCAATCTGGTCAAGAACATATATGGTATCTCCGCCGTCGGAGTAAACTGGGTCATAAAGGGAAATAGGGTCAACTATGCTTTCAAGAGCAATCACTATATCTTCGCGGGGAAGCTCCAGAGCCGCCGCAATTTCGCTTATGGTGGGCTCCCTTTGGGTTTCGTTCATAAGTTTTTCCTTTGCTTGCATCGCCCTATAGGCCGTATCCTTTATGGAGCGGCTTACCCTTATTGAGTTATTATCCCGAAGATAGCGCCGTATTTCCCCGATAATCATCGGCACCGCATAGGTGGAAAAACGCACATTTTGCGAAACATCAAAGTTATCAATGGATTTGATAAGGCCTATACATCCGACTTGAAATAAATCATCGGGATTTTCACCTCTGCCCGCGAAGCGCTGCACAACGCTTAAAACAAGGCGGAGGTTGCCGTTAATAAGTTCGGTGCGCGCGTTTTTATCGCCGCCTCTGGCAAGTTTTAAAAGCTCCTCTTTCTGTTTTTCCTTTAGAACAGGGAGTGTTGATGTATCAACACCACAGATAATAACCTTATTGTTATACATAGGCGGCACCTCTTAAAATTCTTTGACATAAAAAGTATTACCGCCATATAAGAAGAATAAACTTTTAAAATATTTTTCCTTTCGACAAAATTAACTTGCATTTTCAGAAAATATTTTATACGACAAAATGTCAAAAATCTTGACAATTTTTTCAAAAAGATATAAAATGAAGAAAAGGACATTTCCCATACGAGAAATGTCCTTTTAAATGGAGCTGATGATGGGACTCGAACCCACGATCTGTTGATTACGAATCAACTGCTCTACCAACTGAGCCACATCAGCATCAATAAGTAGATTATACCAACTATATAAGAAATAGTCAAGAGGGTTTTATATGAAAACAGAGTATGCAACCGTATCGAATAAGCGGTTATGTGAAGCCAGAAAAAGAGCGGGGTACACGCAGGAAACCGCCGCAGATAAACTTGGTATGAAAAGAAACACCTATGCCCGTATGGAGCGTCTTGGAAATCCATCTTTTGAGGATTTATCCAAGATAACGACTCTATTTAATGTTTCGGCGGATTGGCTTTTGCACGGGGAAGATGAGTGCCGAGGGGATTCAAAGTTTAATTATCAGCTTAAGGTTAAGGCGCCTATGCGTCTTGCCGAGGGCAATGGGGTTTTGGCAAACTTACCCTTTTCTTTATCACCTTATGAAATTAAATGCCTAAAGCTTCTGCACCTTGTGAGAAAAAAGAAAAACCGTGATGCAGTTCTTACATTTATAAATGATATTCGCAAAACAGAAATTGAAGAAGCAGAAAAAAAGCGTGGTTTGGATTAATCCCAAGCCACGCTTTAAATTTTTAAAACTTATTTAACTGCCGTAACAGTAACTTTTTCGATAATCGGCTGTGAGCCGGAGGGAACGGTGCCGTTATTATCTACAACAGTGGTTTTTTCGGCTACTGAGTCAACCACATCCATACCTTTCGTAACACAACCGAAGGCGGCGTATTGACCGTCAAGAGATGGGTAGTCAACGTGCATAATAAAGAACTGAGATGAAGCGCTATCCATACTGTAACTGTTTCTTGCCATAGAGATAACTCCGCGGGTATGAGAAATGGGATTGCTTATGCCGTTGGCTAAAAATTCGCCCTTGATTTCCTCATCACTTCCGCCGGTACCGTTACCTTTTGGGTCGCCACCCTGAATCATAAAACCTTCGATAACGCGGTGGAAAGTTAGTCCGTCATAGAATTTTTGATTTGCAAGTTTTTCGAAATTGGCTACGGTTATGGGTGCGGTTTCGCCGTAAAGTTCAAGCTCTATTGTGCCGTGATTTTTGACCTTAATGGTAGCTGTATGGGTTACTTTATATTCACCCGTAGAGGTGTTTTCGTTACTTGCTTTGCCGCCGCAACCGGTAAGGCATATAAGCATAAGAGCGCAGAAAAGCGCAAGTATTGATTTAATGTTTTTCATTTTTACCATCCCTTTCGTAAGGTATATACCTTACCTTTCTTTTTTTCTTGGATTTCTTGTTCATCCTATAAACAAGTAATGCAAATATTATAATTGCCAGAGCAATAATAACATAAATTGCTATCATATAAGGGGAAAGGAAGAAGTTTTTAATTCCTCGGCCGAGGGCTAATATAAAACTTCTCGAAATATCTTCACCCGCCACAAGATTAACGGTGCCTATAACCCTTTCGGCATATATGATATCGGCGGCTCCCAGTTTTTGTCCTTTCTTAACGGGAGCATCAACGCTTTCACCCGAAAGTTTGGGAACGATACGTATGGTGGATTGGTCGGCGTCTTTTGGGAGCACCGAAATAAAACTTTCTTCAACATAAAGGGGAACAAAATCCGTATCCATAGAAAGTTTTACCTTCATTTCGCAGATGGGCTCTTCCGATTTGGCTATCTCCTTAAATTCAAAGGTTGTAAAGGCCCATTTATAAAGGTTTTTACTATCTATAAATTCATAACGTTTACCCGCGTTTGCAGTGCAACCGAAAACAAGACACATATAATTATATCCGTTATAAGATGCAGTACTTACAACGCATCTGCCTGCCTCGTTGGTAAATCCCGTTTTAACACCTTTGGTGTACATATAGTAATAATTTGTGGTCTTGTCCTGCAAAAAATTGGTGGTAGAAAGCGTGTGTTGCGGCTCGGTGGCGGTGGCCTCTATTGTGTATCTGTCCTTCTCGCAAACCTCTTTAAAGGTTTTATTTTTAAGGGCATATTTTGTGAGTTTATAAGTGTCGGCCGCGGTGGTATAGGTTTCTTCATCGTGAAGACCTACGGGGTTAGAATAATGGGTGCCCGTAAGACCTAATTCTTCGGCCTTGGCGTTCATCATGCTAACGAAATTATTAACCGTACCCCCATAGAATTCTGCGGCGAGATATGCGCAATCTCCGCAAGATGACATAAGCACAAGATGCACCAAATCTATCTGGGATATTTGTTCGCCCGCCTGAATCCAGGAAACAACGCTGCCCGTACCGCTTATAAGTTTCAGGGCGCTTTCGGTCATGGTGACCATACCTTCAGGGTCGTATTTTTCGCTTTCAAGCATCAAAGTTACGGTCATTATCTTGGTTATTGATGCGGGATAAACCTTCGCGTTTTCATTTTTAGAATAAAGAATTTCATCGGTATCAAGGGATACGAGCATCGCGCTTTTGGCATCCACTTCAAAGCCCGTGGGCTCATAAGCACAAACACTGAAAGGAACTATAAAAACCAATATTATACAAAAAATAACAGAAAATATTTTTTTAATCATAGAAATCTCCGTATATATGTGGTATAATGATGTCAACAAAATTATTATACATTAAACGAATGAAAAAGAAAAGGACAAATTTTAAAAATATTACCTAAAAGGTGGTGGACCGTATGGTTTATGTAACAGGGGATATGCACGGCTGTCTTGAACGGCTTTACGATAAAGAATTCAGGAAACTCAAAAAGGGCGATGTTTTAATAGTTTGCGGCGATTTCGGGTTTATATTCGACGGTTCCAAAACCGAAAAGCAGGTTATAGATTTCTTTAGCAAGAAAAAATTTGTTACCGCCTTCGTTGAAGGCACCCACGATAATCTTGAAACCATATCACGCTCTCGGGTGACCGTCTGGAAAGGCGGAAAGGTGCATAGAATTAAAGGTAACCTTCTTCATATGATGCGAGGCCAGATATTTGAAATAGAAGGCAATACCTTCTTTACCTTTGGCGGCGGAGAAAGTACCGATAAGGATATGCGCGTAGATAAAGGCCTTTGGTGGCGCGAAGAAGAGGCAACGCCGATGGAAATGGCGGATGGCGCCAGAGTTTTGGATGAAGCGGGTTGTAAGGTGGATTATATTATTACCCACGAGCCCCCATCTCTCGTTAAAAGCGCTATTCTTCTTAGGCGAGGGGATAGAGATAGGGTTAATAAACTCAATGGTTATCTGGAAGAAATCGGTAGAGCGTGCACCTTTAAACATTGGTATTTCGGCTCTTTGCATGAGGATAGAATTATAACCGACCGCCATACCTGCGTTTATAAAAAACTTATTCCTATAAAGAAAAAAGCGGCAGATAAAAATGAAGATATATTGGAAGTAATAATAGATTAATTGCTTTGGCTACTTGACAAGTGTGGTATAATATACTAAAGTTCCAATTTGGAAATTTGGAGGTATTTATGATAAATACGGATAAACTCTGTCCCGGTTGTATGAATGATAACGGGGATGAAAAGGTATGTTCAATTTGTGGATGGGATATTGATGCCCAAAACGAAAAATATGCATTGCCCGTAAGATTCTGGCTTTCCGACCGTTATATGATAGGCAAGGTTATCAGCGCCGGTGGCGAAGGTATAACCTATTTAGGTTGGGATAATGGGGATAATTCCATAGTTAATATTAAGGAGTATTTCCCTGCGGGAGTAGCGGTAAGAAATCCCGATAAAACCGTATCTATGGGCGAAAATAAGGAATATGCATTTAACGGCGGTCTTCTTGATTTTATCGAGCTAAATAAAAAACTTGCCGATAATCATTTACCGGCTCTCGCGTCCGTAAAGGAAACCTTTGAAGAAAACGGTACTGCTTACGCGGTAACAGAAACCGTTTCGGGAGTATCATTAAAATCATTCCTCGAAAAGAATAACGGCGCTCTCAAATGGGAGCAGGCAAGACCTTTGTTTTTACCCCTTATCGATACGGTTATGGGGCTTAATGAACTTGGCATTATTCACGGGGCAATTTCCCCGGAAACTGTTTATGTTTGCCGTGACGGTAAACTCCGCCTTACAGGTATAAGCATTAATGAAACGAGAACCTCGAAAGGCGAACTTTCGGCAGGTGTTTATAACGGATATGCTGCCCCCGAACAGTATGGACTCATCGAAAGCCATATGGGCAGTTTCACCGATGTTTACGGCCTTAGCGCAACGCTTTTCAGAGTGCTTATAGGCGCAGTTCCTCCCGATGCCAGAGATAGAATGAACGGCGATAATCTTTCTATTCCTTCAAGATTTGCCGATGAACTTCCTCGCCAGGTACTCGTTTCCATCGCCAACGGTTTGCAACTCAGTTTAGAAAACCGTACAATCAGCGTGGATACTTTCCGCAATGAACTTGTTTACGGCGAAACCAAAGAAAATGAACGCAAAGCAGCAGCTAAAAAGGCCGCGCTTAATACGGCGAAAAAAGATGAAGAAACTCCGCAGAAGAAATCATCATCGCTTAAATATGCAATTATTTCCGCGGCTGCAACTATAGCTTTATTTGGTATAGTTTTCGGTATTCTTTCCGCTACCGTTTTAAAGGATGGAATCTTTGGCGGAAATGATGATCCTATAGTAAGTAATCCCGAATCGGTTGTTATGCCTTCAACCCCATCTATCGGCGATGTTGATGAAGGCGCGGAAGAATCAAAGATACTTTATACAGTTCCCGATTTAACGGGTAAATATTACCATCAGATTACCGGCGGCGAAGAATATGAGCGATTTGCTTTTGTTATTAAAGGCAAGGAGTATTCCGATAAGTTTGCCAGAGGTACAATCTGCGCCCAATCAATCGAAAAAGGTCAGCAGGTAGAGAGCGCTACCGAGATAGCCGTTACTATAAGTTTAGGACCTCTCGATATTAAAATTGCCAATGTAGTAGGTATGGAAGAAAATGGCGCTAAACTCGAACTGCTTAAGCAAGGATTTTTATACGAGAATATTGAAGTTGTTGAGAAATACGATACCGAGGCAAAACCCGGCGTAGTTTTAGGTCAGGAGCCCGAATTCGGCGGTACTGCCAATGTAGAGCAAATTGTTCGCATTTATATTAACAGTTATAAAGGCGAGGAAGAAAGCGCAAGTTTTGAGTAATATTAGTATATTATTAAAATAATACTTGATTTTTAAAACAAAAGTGTTATAATAATATCAGTAAGTAAGAAAGGTGAGTGGGGAAACCCGCTCACTTTTGTTTTGGAGGTATAGTATGGCAGGTGTAGCCGAAAAGGTTTTTGCCTTGGTTCGCGAAACGGTGGAAAACGAAGGCGTAAATCTTTGGGATGTCCGCTTTGTTAAAGAGGGCGCTTCCCATTATTTAAGAATCTATATAGATAAGCCGGAGGGCGTTAACATCGATGATTGCACCAATGTTTCTCACGCGGTAGATCCTATCATAGATGAAGCAGACCCTATTGATTGTTCGTATTATTTGGAGGTTTGTTCAGCGGGGCTTGGCAGAGAACTTACCCGCGATGAGCATTTTACCGCAATGCTCGGCAAGGATGTTAAATTGCGTTTATTTAAAGCGGTAGATGGAAATAAAGAATTCGTCGGCAAACTTTGTTCCTTTGAAAACGGAACGGTTACTGTAGAAATAAACGGTGGAAAAAGAGATTTCGTAAGAAAAGAAATCTCAAAAATCACCCTTGAAGATTTTGATTAGTATTATTAACGGAGGTAATTGATAAAAATGGCTAAGAGAATTACAGCAAAAGAGAAAAAAGAAAGCAAAGAGTTTTTTGAGGCGCTTCGTCTTATGGAAGAGGAAAGAGGAATTCCTATGGAGTTCATCGCCGATAAAATTTCAGAGGCAATAGTTGTTGCCGCACGTAAGGATTACGGCGGTAATGATATCGTTTCCTGCAAAATTGATACCGAAAATGAAATTTTCAAGGTGGTTGCCCGTAAGGAAATCGTTGATGTGGTTGAGGACCCATTTACTCAGATTTCCAAAGAAGATGCCGCCGCAATAGATCCCAAGGCAATTGGTGACGGTTTTATCGAAATCAAACTTGACCCCAAAAAGTTCGGCAGAATCGTTGCTCAGAATTCTAAAAACAATTTCCGTCAGGGTGTTAAAGAGGTAGAAAAAGGTCAGGTATTGGCAGAATTCCAGAGCCATAACCGCGAACTTGTTACCGCAGTTGTTGAGAGAGTTGATGCAAAAACGGGTAACGCTATTCTCACAATCGGCCATAACGAAGCCACCCTTCCCAAGATGGAACAGGTGCCCGATGAAATTCTTAAAGAGGGCGACCATATTAAGATTTATGTTGTAGGCGTCAAGGAAACCGAAAAGGGACCGAGAGTTATGATTTCCCGTACCCATCCAGGCCTTGTTAAGCGTCTTTTTGAAACCGAAGTTCCCGAGATTTTTGATGGCACCATTGAAATCAAAGCCATCTCCCGTCAGGCAGGTTCCAGAACTAAACTTGCAGTTTGGTCACCCAACCCCGAAATCGATGCTATCGGCGCTTGCATAGGTCCTAAGGGCGCTCGCGTTAATAAGATAGTTGAAGAATTAAGAGGCGAGAAGATCGATATCGTAAAATATAGCGAAGATCCCACTGTATTTGTAAGCGAAGCGCTTTCACCCGCAAAGGTAGTTTCGGTTGAAATTTTAAGCGAAGAAGAGAAATCCTGTAAGGTAAGCGTTCCCGAATCACAGCTATCTCTTGCCATCGGCAATAAAGGTCAGAATGTTCGTCTTGCCGCTAAACTTACCGGTTGGAAGATAGATATTCATCCCGAAAGCGGATATTTCGGCGAATAAAACTAGAAGGGAAGAACTGTATTGAAACCCAGAAAGATACCTATGAGAATGTGTGTCGGTTGCCGCGAAATGAAGCCAAAATCAGAACTCATAAGGGTTGTTAAAACTCCCGAAGATGAGATTAAACTTGATGAAAGCGGAAAACTCTGCGGTAGAGGTGCATATATCTGCAAATCTGAAGAATGTCTTTATAAAGCAGAAAAAATTAATGCTTTAGCAAAAGCATTTGAAAGAAGCGTTTCTTCAGAGATATATGAGAAATTACGGGAGGAGTTAAAAGGTATTGAATAATAAACTTTTAACACTTTTAGGTTTTGCCGCTAAATCGGGAAACCTTTCCTATGGATTTAATGCCGCAACCTTTTCGGCTTCATCTGGAAAAGGGAAGTTAATGATAGTGTGCAATGATATATCGAAAAAAAGCGTAAAAGAAGTAAGATTTTACGGTGAAAAGCATAAAGTTAAGGTAATGGAACTTCAGGATGTGGATACCTTTACCCTTACAAATGCCGTTGGCCGTAAATGCGGAATTCTTTCTGTTAATGACAGTTCGTTTGCTGATGCAATTTTGAGTTTGGGAGGAAATGTTTAATGAACAATAAATATAAAGTTAGTGATATTGCAAAGGATTTCGGAGTTAGCTCCAAAGAAATAAGCGCCCTCGTTTTAGAAGCAATGGGCGAAGAGAAGAAATCCGGCGCATCTCTTAATGAAAGAGAAATAGGCATTTTCTTTGATTTTATAACAAAGAAAAATGCCGTTAAGAGTTTTGATAACTATTTTGCAACAGGTGCCGCAGCCCGTGAAGAAGCAGCCAAGGCAAGACAGAGCGAAAAAGATAAAAAACTCGCCGACCAGATGGCAATACTTGAGCAGTTAAAGGCCGCCGCAGCCGCCGAGGATGCCAAGAAGAAACCGGCAGAAGAAAAGAAGGCAGAGCCCAAGAAAGCCGAGTCCCAAAAGACCGAAAATAAAGCGGAAAAGAGCGAGAGCAAATCTCCCGCAAAAGCGGAAAAACCCGCAGATAAAAAGGTAGAGAAAAAAGAAGAGAAGAAGAGCGATAAAAAGGCAGATAAACCTCGTGAAAAAGAGGTTTATACAGGTCCTTTAGTGGCTCCTCCAAAGAAAGAGAAAGGCGAGAGTATTGCCCCCAATAGAGGCCCTGCTCAACTTCGTCATATCGATACCCGTACTTCCAATGTTAATATCGATAAATATAACGAAAAGTACGAAACCATCGCTCCCGCAAACACCATGAGGGATAACTTTACCCGTAAGCAGAAGATTAAACAAAAATCTCAGGATTACAGAAGACCTCAGGGTGCCAAGAGAGAAACCGAAGCAGATAAACTTCGCAGAATGCAACTTGAACGCATTAAGAAGACACCTATTACCGTTACCGTAGGTGATGAAATCACCGTAAGTGAACTTGCCGCCGCCCTTAAGAAGACAGCCGCCGAGGTAATAAAGGTATTGATGTCCCTTGGTATGATGGTTACCGTAAATCAGGTTATTGATTACGATACCGCCGAAATCGTTGTAACCGAAATGGGCGCTAAAATCGAACGCGCAGTTGTGGTTACCATTGAAGAGAAAATTATGGATGTTACCGAAGATGCGGCAGAAGATTTGAAACCCAGAAGCCCTGTAGTTGTTGTTATGGGCCACGTTGACCACGGTAAAACATCCTTGCTTGACAGTATCAGAAATACCGCAGTTACCGATACAGAGGCGGGCGGTATTACTCAGCATATCGGCGCTTATAGAGTTAACTGCAAAGGTCAGGATATCACCTTCCTTGATACTCCCGGTCACGCTGCATTTACCTCTATGCGTCAACGCGGCGCTATGGCAACCGATATTGCAATTCTCGTAGTTGCCGCAGATGATGGTATTATGCCCCAGACCATTGAGGCCATAAACCATGCTAAAGCTGCCGAGGTTCAGATTATTGTTGCCATCAATAAGATGGATAAACCTGAGGCAAATCCCGACCGTATTATGCAACAACTTACCGAACATTCATTAGTTCCTGAAATTTGGGGCGGTGATGTTATCTGCGTTCCCATTTCGGCTAAAACGGGAATGGGTATTGATGACCTTCTTGAGAATGTTCTTTTGGTTGCAGAAATGCTTGAACTTAAAGCCAACCCCGACCGTAAGGCAAAGGGTCTTGTAATTGAAGCCCGCCTTGATAAAGGTAGAGGTCCCGTTGCAACACTTTTAGTTCAGAACGGTACTCTTAATACGGGCGATATTATCGTTGCGGGTACTTCTGTAGGCCGCGTAAGAGTTATGATGGATGAAAACGGAAAAACCGTTAAACATGCAGGACCTTCCGTTCCTGTTGAGATTACCGGTCTTGCCGAAACTCCCAGCGCAGGTGATGGATTTGATGCCGTTTCCGATGAGCGTCTTGCCCGCGAACTTGTTGAGCAGAGAAAAGAAAAGATTAAAAAGGAACTCTTTGATTCTAAACAGAAGGTTACCCTTGATAATCTCTTTAGTCAACTCAGTGAAGGCGAACTTAAAACCCTTAATATCATTGTTAAAGCCGATGTTCAGGGAAGTGTTGAGGCCGTAAGAGAAAGTCTTGAAAAACTTTCCAATGAAGAAGTTAAAGTAAGTGTTATCCACGGCGGCGTAGGCGCCATTAATGAGTCTGATGTTATGTTGGCTCAGGCATCAGGCGCAATTATCGTTGGCTTTAATGTCCGCCCCGATGCAGTTGCTAAAGAAACTGCCGAGAGAGATGGCGTGGATATCCGTATGTACCGCGTTATCTATGACTGTATAGAAGAAGTTGAAGCCGCTATGAAGGGTATGCTTGCTCCCAAATTCAGAGAGAGTATACTTGGCTCTGTGGAAGTTCGCAGTACCTATAAGATTTCGGGAGTTGGCACCATTGCGGGTTGCTATGTTTCCGATGGTAAGGTAACAAGAGCTTGTCAGATTCGTGTTGTTCGTGATGGTATCGTTGTCGCTGAAGATAGTATCGCATCTTTGCGCCGCTTTAAAGATGATGTCAAAGAGGTGGCTCAAGGTTACGAATGCGGTATCGGACTTGAAAAATTCGGTGATATTAAAGAAGGCGATGTCTTTGAGGCCTTCATTATGGAGGAGTATAGAGACTGATGGCTGGATATAAATTAAATCGCGTAACATCAGATATTAAACTTGCCCTCTCGGAGCTTTTGCGTGAAGTGAAGGATCCGAGAGTGAGCAAGATGCTCAGTATAATAAAACTTGAGGTTTCGGGCGATATGTCTTATGCAACCGTTTATGTAAGTGCCATAGAGGGTATGGAAAAGACCACCGAATCGGTTAAAGTGCTAAATAAAAATGTTTCCGGATATTTAAGAAAGGAACTCGGTCACCGTATGTCCCTTCGCAAAGTTCCCGAACTTCGTTTTATTGCAGATAATTCTATCGAAACCAGCGCTCATATTTCAAAAATAATAGATTCTTTTGATAAATAAGATTTCAATTTGCGAAAGGAATTTCAAGGGTTTAATGCAGAAGAAAAGTAATACATCCTGCCGTCTTCTTAATTTAAGACAGATGGCAAGATTCCTTAAAAAACACGATAATTATGTCATCCTTACCCATGCTTCACCCGATGGAGATACTTTGGGTTCTGCCTATGCGCTTTATTACGGACTTAAAGAAGTCGGTAAAACCGCAGAGGTTTTATGCCCCGAAGTAATTCCGTCAAAGTATGATTATTTTGTAAGAGAAACAGATCATATTGTAGGGGAGCCCACCGTTATTGCGGTGGATGTGGCGGCTAAATCTTTGCTTGGCTCTTTAAGTGAGAAATTTGGCGATAGGGTTGACCTTACTATCGACCATCATATTTCAAATACTATGTATGCCCGTAATCTCTATCTTGATTCTGCGGCATCGGCTACTTGCGAAATTATTTACGAACTTCTTGTAAAAATGAAGGTTAATGTGAATGATATTACCGCCAAAGCGTTATATACGGGTATTGTTACCGATACGGGATGTTTTAAATATTCTTGTGTTACCGCCAAAACCCATATAATTGCTGCAAATCTTTATGATTTCGATTTGGGTGCCGCAACCATAAATAAATTAATGTTTGATACCAAATCAAGAAAACTCGTTGAACTTGAAAAGATGGTGCTTGAAGGCGCGGAATATCATTTTGACGGTAAGTGTATGCTACTAACAGTAACTGCCGAAATGCAAGAAAAAACAGGTTGTTCGGGTACCGAACTTGAAGGAATTGCCGTTTTATCAAGAAGCGTTGAAGGCGTTATTGCAGGTATCACACTTAAACAAACGGGTAAGAATGAATTTAAAGCATCACTTCGCACATATCCGCCCCTTAACGCATCCGAAATATGCAAAAAGTTGGGCGGCGGCGGTCATAATGCGGCCGCAGGCGCCACTCTTTACGGTACTTTAGAAGAAGTTAAAGCGCAGATTTTAGGCGGTGTAAGAGGGGCATTGGAGGAAACAGATGAAAGGTCTGCTACTATTAAATAAACCTGAGGGTATAACCTCGTTCGGCGCAGTTGCGCGTATAAAAAGATTAGCTCAAGAGCGCCGCGTAGGCCATACGGGAACTTTGGACCCTATGGCTACCGGCGTTTTGCCCGTTTTTCTGGGTAGAGCAACCGCCCTTTCTTCATATCTTTTAGAGGCGGATAAAACCTATACCGCAAGAATTCGACTGGGTATAACCACCGATACTTGTGATATAACGGGCAATATTCTTGAAGATAAGAGCGGCGAAATTGAAGGGAAATTCAGTGATGATGAAATAAAAAATGCCCTAAACAATTTTTTAGGCAAACAACTTCAAGTGCCGCCAATGTATAGCGCTCTGAAAAAAGACGGAGTGCGTCTTTACGATTTGGCAAGACAGGGGAAAACAGTAGAGATTGAGCCCAGAGAAATTGAGATTTTCGAACTTTCAATGATTTCACCTATAATCAATAATGAATTTGATATAAATGTCAGAGTTTCTAAAGGTACATATATCCGTTCTCTTTGCCGCGATATAGGTGAATTTCTCGGTTGCGGCGCAACCTTAAGTAAACTTTGCAGAACTAATGCCTCGGGTATAGATATTAAAGATTGTGTTAATCTTGATGATTTAAATGAGGATAATATAGGAAAATTTATTATGAGCGAGGAAATGGCCGTACAGCATTTTCCTTATGTTAAGGTCACCGAAAAACAAGGTATCCGCTTTTCTAATGGGGGACAGTTAGACCTTGACCGTATTGGTATTAAAGAAATCAAAGACGGAGAGATTTACAGAGTCCGCCAAGGCGATAAGTTTTTAGGCCTTGGTGTTATAGATAAAGAGAAAAATCAACTTGCAATTAAGTGCGTAATAAATCAAATGTAAAAAAAAGGAGGAGTAAATATGAAGAATGCAGTAATTTTAGGCACCTTTGACGGTCTGCATAGGGGACATCAAGCGGTTATAAACTGTTCTGAGGGCTATAATATTATTGCGGTTACTTTTAATGCTCCACCCAAAATGCATTTTGATAAATCTATGGGAGTTTTAATGCAAAATGAAGATAGATTTAATCAGCTTAAAGAGTTAGGCGTATCGGAAATTTATGCTTTAGATTTTAATGAGGTTAAATCCATTGAGCCCTATGATTTTCTTCAAATGATAAATGAAAAATATTCGCCTCGCCTTTTTGTATGTGGTTTTAATTACCGATTCGGTCGTAATGCCGAAGGTGATACTGATACTTTAAAGGCATATTGCGAGAAAAATGGTATAGATTTAAAGGTGGCCGATAGCGTTGATATCGATGGCCAAACCGTTTCTTCAACCCTTATCAGAAATTTGATTTCTGAAGGCGATATAGAAAGGGCAAATACCCTTCTTTATAAACCTTTCGGTTTTACTGCGGAGGTTATAAACGGCGATAAAAGGGGAAGAAATTTGGGATTTCCTACGGCCAATCAAATATATCCGAAAGAGATGCAGAAACTAAAATTCGGTGTTTACCGTTCCCGCGTTTTGATTGACGGCATAGAATATAAAGGAATTTCAAATATCGGCATTAGGCCAACTTATCGCACCGAAGGTCCTACTTGCGAAACATATATTTACGATTTTTCCGGCGATATTTACGGTAAATATATTCGCATAGAGCCCTTAAAATTTTTAAGGGAAGAGCAAAAATTCAGTACCGCAGACGAATTAAAAAAAGCGGTGCTTAAGGATATTTTCGGCTAATATTCTATTGACTTTTTACAATAATAATTATAAAATAAAAATATATAAGTTTATATAAACTGTTTAGGAGTAAAAAATGAAAAAAATTATCAGTTTTCTGGTTGTTTTGGCTCTGATTTTATCTTGCGTATCTTTGGTAGGGTGCAGTGAGGTGGATAATAATTACGGGGTTGAAAGCGAAATAGAGAAGGATGAGGATTCCGCATCCGCGTTTGAAATTCCTGAAATTAAGTCATCTGATAAAGTTATGCCAACATATCTTGATATAAGTCTTTATGATGAGGAAAACTATTCAAGCGTTTATCTTGGCTCAAAATATAAATACCGTATCACGTATGCTGGTAGTAATCTCTCCCTTCCTACCGATTATAAAACCTTTGTTAAAGAAGGTTGGCAGTTCGCCGAAGGCACTGAATATGATGAAAAAACCTTGGTTTTAGCAGGTGAAAAATTAGAGGTTACCTTTGTTAACGAATATGATAATATTATTGATGTTGTATTTTATAATAGCGGAAAGTCATCGGCATCAATTAAAAAGTGTGATATCGTTAAATTTATAATTAAGGAAAATTATCTTAATATTGAAGATTCCAAATACGGTCAGTTCTGGGTTAACGGCGTTGGTAACGGTTCTGCAATTACCGATGTTATCGAGCGTCTCGGCGCCCCCTCCCATTTCCTTCCCGTCAGCGATACGGAATATCATCTTGATTATTTTATCAGTAAGGATGATAAGCGCAGCGGAATTATGGTTAATATCGATCCCCTTAATGATACCGTAAATTCAATTGAAATATCTTATTATTAATTAAAATTTAAATGCCGCTTTTAAAAGCGGCATTATCTATACATAAGGAGAGCTTTATGGATTTCAAAAATTGTTTTACTCCCGCCGATTTTCTTCTTCCTAAAAAGGATTTCAGTAAGTGGGCGGTTATAGCGTGTGACCAATATACGTCCGAACAAGAATATTGGCGAAAAGCAAAAGAGATAGTGGGGGATAAACCTTCGGCTCTTAACTGTATTTTACCTGAAGTTTATCTTAAAGATGATAATTCCGATGCCGTAAAGAAAATCAATGAAAAAATGGATGAGTATTTGAGTCAAGGCGTTTTCGATGAGGTTAAAAATAGTTTTATCTATGTTGAAAGAAAGCAGTGCGATGGCCGTACCCGTTTTGGTATCGTAGGTAAAATCGACCTCGAGAATTATGATTTTACGGTTGGCACTGCTGCCGCCATCAGAGCTACCGAACAGACCGTTTTATCGAGAATTCCGCCACGCGTTGAAATTCGTAAAAACGCGCCCCTTGAGATGCCTCACGTAATGCTTCTTATCGATGACCCTGAAGATTCGGTTTTTAAGGAACTTAAAGCGGAAAAAGAGAATTTCCAAAAACTCTATGATTTTACCCTAATGCAAAACGGGGGAGAGATAAAAGGATATAAAGTAGATGAAACCGTAGCCCAAAGTGTAATGGAAAACCTATCCAAACTTGCAGGTAATGGCGGACTTCTTTTCTGCGTGGGTGACGGAAATCACTCCCTTGCCACCGCTAAAAAATGCTATGAATTAAATCCTAATGAACTTAACCGCTTTGCCGCCGTTGAAGTTGTAAATATCCACGATAACGCTTTGGATTTCGAGCCCATTTATCGCGTGGTTTTCGGTGCAAATGCAGAAAAACTTATTGAAGATTTTATCAAGTATTGCGGCGGAGAAAGTAATAATGCCAACGCAAAAGAATATATCTGCGTTTATGGGGATAAGGAAAGAACCATCCGCCTAGAAACTCGTGAAGAATTACCCGTTGCATCACTTCAGATATTCCTCGATAAATATCTTAAGGAAAATGCGGGTGAAGTTGATTATATTCACGGCATAGATTCAGTAAAGAAACTTTGCAAAACGGAAAATACGGTGGGATTTATATTCGAAGGTATGGGTAAAAGCCAACTCTTCTCCGCCGTAGAAAAAGATGGCTCTCTGCCTCGCAAAACCTTCTCGATGGGTCACGCCGATGATAAAAGATTTTATATTGAAGCGAGAAAAATCAAATAAATTTAAGCGCCCTTAATTTAAGGGCGTTTTTTATTGGCATAATAATATGGGTGATATTATGGATTTTTATAAAAGAGCTATGGAAATAAAGGATGAAACCGTAGCGTACCGAAGATTTTTGCACTGTAATGCAGAAACTGGGCTTAATATGCCAAAGGCAGTAGAGTATGTCTGTAAAGAACTAATAAAAATAGGATTAAAACCCGAAAAATGCGGCGGCGGTGTAACTGCTACTTTAGGGAAAGGGGAAAGGTTACTCCTTTTAAGAGCCGATATGGATGCCTTACCTATGAAGGAAGAAAGCGGTTTATCTTTCGCCTCGAAAACCGCCGCCGCCCATACCTGCGGCCACGATTTTCATACTGCCTTTCTTTTAAGCGCAGCAAAACTTCTGAAGAAAGAGGAAAATAAATTAAACGGCAGAATTAAATTAATGTTTCAGCCCGCCGAAGAAAATCTTACGGGTTGCAAAAATATGATAGATAGCGGACTTTTAGATAGAGAAACACCCGATTTCGCGCTATCCTTTCACGTGGGAGCGGGGAAGATACCTATAGGAACCATAATGTATAACAGTAATAGCGTTATGATGTATGGCGCCGATAGATTCGAGATTAAGATAAACGGAAAAGGCGGCCACGGTGCAATACCGAATCTTAACGCAGACCCGATAAAAACCGCCGTGGAAATATATACTGCCTTTAAAACACTGGCCGAAAAAGAAAATGTTTTAATAACAATAGGTAAATTTATGGGCGGAGATACGGATAATATTATTCCCGATACCGCTACTTTGGGCGGCTCTTTGCGAACAGATAGTAAAGAAAAACAAAAATACATTTTGGGGAAATTAAAAGAAATTGTTAATGAGAAAACCCAAGAAAATAAATGCGCCGTAGAAGTCATTTTAAACGCAAGTGTTCCGCCCCTTGTCTGCAATAAAGAATTTACCGAAAGGGTTGTAGGTTTTATAAGGAAATTAAATATAGAAAATCATAAAGAAATTCCCGATATAACGGTTACCGCTTCGGATGATTTTTCCCTTATAACCGATAAAATTCCTTCCGCTTATATTTATCTTGCTTGCGGTTTCGATGACGAAAGAGGAGAATATACCGCCCATAACCCCAAGGTTTTATTTAATGAAGATGTGTGCCCGTTGGGTGTAGCGGCCTTTTGTAAATGCGCATACGAACTGCTAAAATAAAAACTCCCCGAGGGGAGTTTTTTGGGTTTTCAAAATATAAATTGTAGTAGCAAAATATTGCAAACCGTTCCTAAAATTACGCTTATAAGGGTGTTGCGTTTTAAGATATATGAAGCAATAACCACCAAAGACGAAATTAGGGTAGGTAAAAATCCGTTTATGCTCGTAAAGGATATATCTTTAAGACAGTATATAACCAACATTCCCATAATGGCGAAGGGAAGAGTGTCACCGAGTTTAGCAATGATTTTGGGCGTCGCGCGATTTTTCCCCAAATTAAAAACGGAAGAAAACGTAAAAACGCCGTAACGAGAGCAATTATCGCCAGGGAAAGCCAAAAATATGAATTATTCATTTACAGTATCCCCCTTATATAAACATAGAAGTAAAGCAATTATTAACATTGCGGGGATAAGAAATTTTTCTGCGCCGAAAATAAGAAGACAACAAACCGAAACCACAATACCGATAAGGGCGGGAGAATGTTCTTTATTATCGAGCCATTGTTCCAAAAATATGGTTATAAAAAGGGCAGTCAGAGCAAAATCAATGCCTTCACTATTGAATTTAATAACAGTGCCTGCTATGGCTCCAAGGGCTGTTCCAAGCACCCAATACAAATGATTTAAAACTGAAACGATAGTATAATATTTTCTTTGATCCAAAGGGGATATATCCTTATTATTTCTACAAACAAGCGAATATGTTTCATCGGTGAGGGAGAAAATGAGATAGGGTTTTATGAGCCCCATATTCTTATATCGGTCTATCATTGAAATCCCGTAAAAAATATGTCGCGCGTTCACGGCAAGGGTGGTAAGAGCGGTGGTTATAAGCGAGGCGCCGCCTGTAAGAAGACCTATGGCCGCATATTGCATAGACCCTGCATATATAAAAACGCTCATAGCGAGGGTCAAAAGTATACTAAAGCCCTCGGACTTCATAATAATCCCAAAACCAAAGCCCAAAACCAAATAGCCCGTAAGTACGGGTATTGTAGAAATAAAACAGTTTTTTAGTATCTTTTTCACTTCGGCACCTCCTTGCAAAAAAATATGTATTGTCAAACAAATAAATAGGTATTATAATTAGGGTATATTTTAATAAAAGTCAGGTTTTTTGATGAGTAATAAATTTATGTTTTCGCTATCTATGGTGATTTTCGGTACCATAGGATTATTTGTGCGATTTATACCCCTGCCTTCAGGTGAAATAGCCCTTTTAAGAGCGGTATTTGCTTTTCTTTTGGTGGGCGGATTTCTCCTCGTAAAAAAACAAAAAATATCCTTTAAGAACTCAAAAAAGGAACTTTTATTATTGCTTTTATCGGGCGCCGCTATGGGCTTTAATTGGATATTCCTCTTTGAAGCATATAAATATACTACCGTTTCGGTGGCAACTTTAAGTTATTATTTTGCTCCCGTAATAGTAATGGTTTTAAGCCCCCTGATTTTCAAAGAAAGAATAACCCTTAAAAAACTTATATGCTTTGTTTTTTCTACCATTGGCCTCATTATGATAACGGGCATAGGTAATTTAGAGGGTCAAAACAGTCATATTAAGGGAATATTATTTGGTTTATCTGCCGCTTTGCTTTATTCTGCGGTTATGATTTTAAATAAACTAATAAAAGGGCTTTCGGGAGTGGAACGCACCTTTTTGCAGTTTTTAGCGGCTATAATCGTGCTTTTACCATATGTGGTTTTTACCGATGGCATAAAGGTATTCGCCTTGGAAACTGCAGGTATTATAAACCTTCTCATAGTAGGTTTAATCCATACGGGACTTGCATATATTCTATATTTTTCGTCCCTCAAGGAAATGGAAGGGCAACAGGTTGCTATTATAAGTTACATAGACCCTTTGGTAGCCGTTTTGGTCTCGGTATTTATCCTCAAAGAAGATATAACCGCAGTTCAACTAATAGGCGGTTTCCTTATTCTGTTTTTTACTTTAGCCAATGAGATAAAATTTAAAAAGAAATAAATAATAAAGGCAGGATGGATTCATCTTGCCTTTTAATTATTATTAATAAAGGTCATTAATCAGCGTGTTTATGGCTTCATCATCCTTTATAAATTCGTGAGTTCCTTCATAAATCTGAAGTTTCACCCAATCGGTGCCAACCTCTTTGCAAATTTCTTTGATTTTTTCAAAAGATTTCTCACTGTTTTTATAATCGAAAAGTTCATCACTATCGCCGATGGCAAGATGAATTCTCCTGGGGTACACAAGACACGCTACTTCGCTGTCATCAAACTTATATGCGCTATCCTGCCAAACCCAATCACTCCAACCTACAATATCGCGGGTGTTGAAGAATGAACTTGAAACCGCAGATTTGATGCGGGTATCGAGAGCGGTTGTAAAGAGGGTATAGAATCCGCCGTAGGACATACCCACCATACCGAAATTTTTCACATATTCTTTTTCTTCAAAATAATCGAGAACTTTTATGAGACCGTAAATTTCAACGGCCGTAATCGAACTGCCAACTCTTTTAAGATTAGCATCAATATATTCGCGGTTAAAATCCACCTCGTAATTCGGCTTATCCCATAAAAGAAGTTGGGCCGCAAATATATGAACACCGTGATTTTTAACCCGTTCTAACATATCGTTATAGTTAGACGTGCTGCCATAGAACCCCGAAATAAATTCAGGGGTGCCGAGGCCTCCGTGTTGCACAAGAACAAAGGGCCTTTTTTCTTCGGCTTTGGCTTCAAAGAAAAGTCCCGATAATTTAAGCCCTTCCAAAATTTCGAAACTCATACGGAAACACTTATGGGTTTCATCTTCAAAAAGAAATTCTTCGGTTACGGAAGGTTTTGAATTATGGTCAATATCCGTAAGGGGCCAACCGAGCATAGAGGCGAAATCAGCGCGGTATTTTTCGGGGGTACTGAATATATCCTTAAAATACTCTTGCCTTTTTTCAGCCGCCTTTTTTTGCCTTGATTTAATCAAATTATTAAGCCCATCAAGGTATTCTTCCTTTGCTTTTTTGGATAAGATTTTTTCTTCTGTGTACAATATAATTACCTCGGTATCTTTAAAGAATTTCAAATTAATGTATATGCCGCCGTTTCGTAACGCAAGTTCAAGGTTATTATATCACTGCGCTACTTGAAAGGCAATAAAAAAAGTCCCGATTTTTCGGGACTTTAATTTTAATTAGAGAACAAGAGAGGGAGCCGAATAAATGCGGGCCGCTAATTCTTGATTAAGCATATATAAACTCTTGGGGTCAGAGCCGAAAAGTTCCATCTTTGTAATCAAGTCGTTGGCGTTGGTTTCTTCTTCGCCCTGCTCCTTAACAAACCAATCCAAAAACTGCATTGTTCGGAAATCCTTAACCTCATATGCCGCCGCATAAATATCATTGATAAGCGAGGTTACATATTCTTCGTGTTCAAGACCTGCTTTTAGCACATCCATATCGCAGGTAAATATTTTATCAGGTTTATCGATGGCTTCCAGAGTAACCTTCTGATTTTCATTTTGAAGATATCTGTAGAAAAGCATTGCGTGGTCACTTTCTTCCTGGGCTTGAATCATATACCAGTTTGCAAAACCGTCAAGTCCTCTGTCTTCAAAATAGTTTGAAAAATCAAGGTAAAGATAAGCAGAATAAAACTCCTTATTTATTTGCTGATTTAGTAGTTCGCGTACTTTATCATTCATAATTTTAAAACCTCCGTTATTTTTTATTATTTTATCATATTTTTAATGATAGGTCAACAAAACTAAAGATTAGGATCCTCAAATATTGGGCATTCCCCAAGTTCTTTGGCTTTTATGCGACCTTTGGGCCCAACCGTCCAAACAAACTTGTATGCCTTGTAGAATTTAGTCGTAATATTTATAGGAAAATTGCCGCGGTCTTTATAGTCATAAGATATAAAATGGGGCTTGGCAATAAAGTTGAAGGCCATAGTTGCTCCAATTGCCTTAATTGCCGTCAGTTTTGGTCCTCGTAAATAGTTGGTATAAAGAAGACCTCTAAAAGAGTGGGGAAGAAGCTTACCCATTTTTCCTATGAGGAAGGGGTTAAAGGATTCTAAGCAGTAGAGCCCTTTATAGTCCCTTAAAATTTCTGCCGCCCTTTCGCAAACTTCATAGTTGCGGTCTTCTCCCTTAATCTCTACCAGAATAGGCGTTCTGCCGTTCACAAGTTCTAAAACCTCTTTTAGAGTGGGGATTTTTTCATCTGTTCCGTTAAGGGTTAGTTCCTTGAGTTCTGCTAAAGTCAGGTCGCAAAGTTTTTTATCAAGCCCCGTAACTCTCTTGAGATTATAGTCGTGAAAAACCATAACCTCTTTGTCTTTGGAAAGTTGTATGTCAAGTTCCATACCAAGTCCCTTTGTTACTGCCGCCTCAAAAGCGAAAAGGGAGTTTTCGGGGATACCGTTTCCGTGCAGTCCTCTATGAGCGTAATCGCAAAGCAGTTCTTTTACGGGGCTCATTTTATAAGGTCTTATCAGAAACAGAATATAAACCAAAAAGATTATTAAAAGTATCGAAAAAATTATAATTAAAGGTATCATAATCAGTCCACATCAAGATGTTCAAGCAAACTCTTTTCTTCTACCTTCGCGGCATCACCGTGTTTAACGAAGAACATCGTTACAAATGAGAATGCAACAAATATTGCGCCGAATGTGAAGAATGTGTAACGCATACCCATAATATCATAAAGGAAACCGGATAAAATGGGAGCTACGATTTGCGCGGCCATAGAGGCGGTGTAGTAATAACCTGTATATTTGCCGACGTTTCCGTGCTTGGCAAGTTCAACAGCCATGGGGAAGGAGTTAACATTAATTGTAGCCCAGCCGATACCCGCTAAAATAAAGATGGGGAACATAATGAATTCGGGGGTATTCGGGGTTACGAAAATGCCGCCAAGGAAGGCAATAGTGAGCATAAGTACGCCCGCAAGCACCGTTTTTCTTCTGCCGATTTTCGAGGCAATTATACCAACGGGTATATAAGATACGATAGCCGCCGCTTGAGCAATAATCAAGGTGAAGTTAAAGTCAAAACCTAATATATTTGTGGCATATACAGAGTATTTACTCGTAATAGAGTTATAACCGATATACCAAAGGGCAACCGAGGCGAGAATAAGAAGGAAGGATTTGAATTCGGCTTTTGAAAGTTTGTTGCTGTTTTTCAAATCTGTATCATCTGTCGCTTCTTCAAGACCCAGTCGCACCGATTCTTCTTCCATTTCTTTAGCCCATTTGTTTTCTTTAACGCTTATAAGGAATATAATAAATCCAACCATCATAATTAGGCAAACGGCAATAACATAGGTGGTATATTCCATATATATGTTTTTTGAAGTGGCAAAAACCATACCTAAAACAAGCACTAAAATCGCACCTGCGGTACCCGTGAGATTTATAATAGCGTTGGCTTTAGAACGAAGGGGCTTAATTGTAACATCGGGCATAAGCGCTACTGCGGGAGAGCGGAATATGGCCATTGCAACCAGAACTACAAGCAATGTCGCTATAAAGCCAATAAGATAAATCGGATTTTGAAGGGTTAATTTCAAGGCGGCTTTTGTTATGGCCGCGTCATCTCCGCTCATATTTGGGATACCTGCATTTATGATTCTTGCAAGTTGCATATTATCAATAAATGTAAGAGCGATAAAGGAAATTACGGAAATTATGGTGCCGATGAATATAAAAGGCGTACGCTTTCCGAAACGGGTATTAACTTTATCGGAAAGGGCTCCGAAAATCGGAAGCAAAAATACCGCCAGTACATTATCGATGGACATAACCGCCCCCGAAGCCGATTGGGGAAGACCAAAGTGATTTGTAAGAATAAGGGGAATAATGGCATCGTATGCCTGCCAGAATGCTTGGATCAGAAAAAATGCCATACCCACCAAAATGATGCGCTTATAATTAAGTTTCATAATAAAATTCCTCCTCTGAACCGTTTTTAAAAAGCCGTTGCGGGTAATCGTTTGCAAATGGGGTATTACATTTATTATTATACATTAACCGTATGTTTTTTGCAAGAATGGGTATTGTTAAAATATGAGAAAATAATATATTCCTCAAAATAAAAAAACAGCCGACTTTTCGTCGGCTGAAATTTTTATTTGTTTGCTGCGGGAATCTGCTGACGAAGAGAAGCGCGGGTCTTGCGAACTTCTGCAAGATTAGCGGTGAGACCTTCATCGGCTCTGCACATAATATCATCAACAAAGTCCTGAGCGGCCTTTCTCATCTCGCGGCTCTTTGCTTGAGCGTTGGCGATGATTTCTGCGGCCTTTTCTTGAGAAAGCTTAACGATTTCTTCCTGAGCAACCATAGCTTTTGCGCGTTCCTCAGCGGCGCGGATAATACCGTCTGCTTCGTGCTTTGCAGTAGTGATAATATCTGCGCGGTCAGCAACGATGCCACGGGCCTGCTTGATTTCGCTGGGGATATTAAGACGGATATCGTCAACCACAGCGCGAAGCTTCTCAACATCTACAACTGTTTTCTTTCCGGGAATTTTGATGCCGCTATCAAGCACCTCGTCAAACTGTTCCAGTAATTCATCAAGTGTCATTTTAATTCATCCTCCGTTTTATATTATCTGTTATTTAATTGCCGTTTTTTGATGATAAGCGTTTAACTATATCATCGTGAATAATGGGGGGAACGAAACTCGTTATATCTCCGCCCATACTTGCTATCTGCCTTACCATACTTGAGCTTAAATACATATTGTCAGCGCTGGTGGTAAGGAAGAGGGTTTCAACTTTGGGGTTGAGTTTTTTATTGGCAAGCGCCATCTGAAATTCATATTCAAAATCAGACATAGCGCGTAAACCCTTGATTATTGCACAAGCATTCTTATTTTCGGCATATTCTGCCAGAAGCCCATCGTAAACATCCACTTCTATATTGGAGATATGGGCAACCGTTTTTTTAATCATTTGAAGCCGCTCTTCTTTAGAAAAGGAGCCGGTTTTTGATATATTGGTCATAACAACAACTATAACTTTATCAAACATAGCGGCGGCTCTGGTAATGATATCAAGGTGACCTATGGTTATGGGGTCGAAACTACCGGGGCATATTGCAATTTTTTCACTCATTTATCATTACCCCCTTTTTTGTATACGGTAACGACAATGCTTCCGTATCTATATTCCTTGGCAACCGAAAAACTATTGACATTGGCGGGAAGATCGATATCAGAGGGGTGTTCGCAGATGATAATGCCGTAATCGCTCATAACCTTGGTAACAGAATTTAGGGCATTTTCAAGAAGGCCTGCTCTATACGGTGGGTCTAAAAAAGCAATATCGAAAGTATCGCTTGTCCTTGAAAGGAAGGATAGATAATCGCTTCTTATAACATCCGCTTTATCGCTAAGACGGGTGGCTTCAAGATTTTCTTTAATAACGCTGATAGAAACATCTGAAGCATCAATAAAAACTGCGCTTTCAGCGCCGCGGCTTAATGCTTCAATACCAAGCTGACCGCATCCTGCAAATAAATCAAGAATTCTCCTGCCTTCAATATCGAATTGAATGGAACTGAAAATTCCTTCCTTGATTTTTTCGGGAGTAGGCCTTACAATATCGTTACCGGGGACGGTATTAAGTCGTCTCCCTCTGGCTGTGCCTGTAATAACTCGCATTGAAATACTCCAAAAAGATAATAAATAATCATAATTATTTATCTTATTATCACACTAAATAGGGTGTTTTGTCAATACTTAATTAAAAAAGTTTTAAATTCACAAAAATAATGCTTGATTTTTCTGCGGGTTTGTGCTATCATATTTGAGCATATTTGATTACACCTTTTCCCAAAGGTGGTTTTTATGCCGAAAATAATCGACATTGAAGCGGGCGGTCCTCTGTAATATTATTGCATGAACGTCTCTAAAAGTCAGGGAGGAAAATTAGAATGGATGCAGTAAAAGAGTTGACCAAAGACATGCTTAAAGCAGATGCGCCCGAAATAATCATCGGTAGCACTGTTAAAGTTCATGTTAGAATCAAGGAAGGCGACAAAGAAAGAATTCAGATTTTTGAAGGTACTGTTATTGCCAAAAATAATAGCGGTATTTCTGAAACCTTTACCGTTCGCCGTCTTTCTTACGGCGTAGGTGTTGAGCGTGTATTCCCCGTTCATTCACCCATCGTTGCTAAGGTAGAACTTGTAAGAAAAGGTAGAGTTCGCAGAGCTAAGCTTTACTATCTCCGTGATAGAGTTGGTAAGGCCGCTAAAGTTAAGGAACTTATCTAACTGTAGGAAAGGGGGACGGGGTGTAAACCTTGCCCCCCATTTTTCATTTTATAATTACGGAATCGAGGTGATAGTTACGGATAAGGAAAATAAAGAGGAGCAATTATTTGATTATTCTGCTGCAGCCGAAGAGAAGATGACTCCTATGAAGAAGGAAATTTTCGAGTGGCTTGATGTAGTTATTTCTGCCATAGTTGTTGTTGTGATTACCTTCACTTTTGTTTTCAGAATTGCTACTATTGACGGCGATTCTATGCAAAATACCCTTCACGAAGGCGAAAAGGTAATAATTACCAATATGTTTTATGAACCGCAGGTTAACGATATCGTTGTAATTTCCCGTAATGCCGAAAATATGGTTGGGGAAGATAGCGAGGATAAACTTCCCATCATAAAGCGCGTAATTGCGGTGGAAGGGCAGACCGTTGATATTGATTTTAATAAAGGAATAGTATATGTTGACGGCGAAGCAATTGATGATTCCTATGCAAAAACCCCAACGAATCTTTCCTATAACGATGGAGTTAAATTCCCCGTAAAAGTACCCGAAAACTGCGTGTTTGTTTTGGGTGATAACCGTAATGATTCACTTGATAGTCGCTCCGCCAAAATCGGTAAAAACGGAATGGTAGATGAGCGTTATATTTTAGGAAAAACTATTTTAAGAATTTATCCCTTCGATAAAGTAGGAGGTTTAGAGTAATGAGCAATTCGCAAACTATTCAGTGGTTTCCGGGGCATATGGCGAAAACCCGCCGTAAAATAACCGAACAACTGAAAATCATAGATGCGGTTGCCGAAATAGTTGATGCAAGAATACCCGTCAGCAGCCGCAATCCGGAACTGGCGGGTATTATTTCAGGCAAACCACATATAATTTTGCTGAATAAATGCGATATGGCAGATCCCAGCGCCACTGCAAAATGGATAGAATATTATAAAAAGAGCGGCCTTATCGCTATTCCTGTGGACTGTAAAAGCGGCAAGGGAATTGGTGGATTTAAGGATGCTGTAAAAACTGTTTTGGCAGATAAACTTATTTCATATAAAGAAAAAGGTATGGTGGGAAAACCTCTTCGCGTTATGGCGGTGGGAATTCCCAATGTTGGCAAATCATCATTTATAAACCGAATAGCCGGTAACTCCAGAGCCAAGGTAGAAAACCGTCCGGGTGTTACAAGGGGAAACCAATGGTTTACCGTTGATAAAGAACTCGAACTTTTGGATACTCCGGGTGTTTTATGGCCGAAATTTGAGGATGAAACCGTAGGCGAGCATCTCGCTTTTACAGGCGCCGTCACCGATAGAATTATTGATACGGAACTTCTTGCTATGCGGCTTTTGGAGATATTGGCAAGGGATTATCCCCATTTGCTTACCAAACGTTATAATATAACCGAATTTCCCGAAGAATCCTACGATTTGCTTTGCGCCATAGGTAAAAAGCGCGGTATGATGATAAGGGGCGGAGAGGTTGATAGTGAGAGGGCGGCCAATATGGTGCTCGAAGAATTCCGTACTAATAAAATCGGTTTTATAACACTTGAAAGGGTAGAAAATAATGCCTGATTTAAGCATAGAAAAAGAGATCGCTCTTTCGGGATATAAATATATCTGCGGAGTTGATGAAGCTGGCAGAGGCCCCCTTGCAGGACCCGTTTGCGCCGCTGCGGTAATTTTACCCGAAAACTGCGAAATAGAGGGACTTAATGATTCCAAAAAACTTTCCGAAAAGAAAAGGGAAGCGCTTTTTGATGTTATAAAGGAAAAAGCTGTAGCGTATAGCATTTGTTACGGAACTTTAGAGGAAATAGAGGAATTTAATATCCTTGAAGCTACATATATAGCTATGAATAGGGCTATTGATTCTTTAAGTGTCCCTGCAGATTTTGCCCTAATTGATGGCAACCGTGAGCCCAAAGGAATAAAAATTCCTTGCCTTACCGTTATAAAAGGCGATGCAAAATCTTCGAGCATTGCCGCCGCATCAATTCTTGCTAAGGTTACCCGTGACCGACTTATGATGGAATATGATAAAAAGTATCCGCAGTATCAGTTTGCAAAGCATAAAGGTTACGGAACGAAGATACATTACGAAGCCATTAAGGAACACGGCATCTGCGAAATTCACCGCCGTTCATTTTTGAAAAATGTCCTTTAATGAGAAAAGTCCTTTAGAAATCGGAAAAAAGGGCGAAAAATTGGTTGCGGATTACCTTAAAACTCGCGGACTTACCGTTATTAAAAGGAATTATAAAGACCGCTACGGCGAAGTGGATATAATAGCCGAGGACCATAAAAATCTGGTTTTTATTGAGGTTAAAACCCGTAGTGAAAACGCCATCGTAAGCGGAATTGATGCTATTGATGAAAAGAAGAAGCGGCTTATTAAAAACGAGGCCGTAATGTTTACAAAGCGCCTCAAAACCGAGTTGGAACCGCGGGTGGATGTGGCGGAAGTTATAGTCGGCGAAAAAGACGGGAAAGAAATATGGAAGTTAAATTACATTAAAAACGCTTATTAATTTAAGAAACAAAAGGGTGATTTAATGAAATATTTTGACCTTCATTGCGATACGCCGTACCGAATGTACGAAGAAAATCTTGATTTTAATTCTCAAAAACTATCCGTAAATTCGGGAGAGAATATTTTTGATGAATATTATCAGTGCTTTGCGGTATGGATTAGGGATGACCTTGAAAATCCCTTTAAAAAATATAGGGCAACCATCGAAAATTTTAAAGATAAATTTCATAAAAGCGGCAGTAAAATTAAACCTGTTTTCACCGTCGAAGGCGGTGCCGTGATGGAAGGCAATATAGAAAATCTTTACCATCTTAAAAATGACGGTATAAGCGCCTTAACACTTACTTGGAACGGCCAAAACTCTATTGCTTCGGGCGTGGATTATAATGGTGGAATAACGGATTTCGGCAAGGAAACCGTAAGAACTATGAACAACCTTAAAATTGCCTGCGATTTATCACATCTTAATCGTGAAAGTTTTTTCGGCGCTTTAGAAGAAGCCGAGTTTCCTATAGCTACCCATAGTTGCTTTTATGATATTAATCCTCATAAAAGGAACCTCACCCTTGACCAAATTAAAGAACTTGCCGCAAAAAACGGCATTATGGGGCTTTGTTTTTACCCGCAGTTTTTAGGTGAGGGTGACGCGTTTGAAAATATTTATAAACACCTGTTTTATATACTGGATAAGGGATATGAAAACCATATTGCTATGGGCTCGGATTTTGATGGAGCGGATATGGATAAAAGGTTATGCAAAGCATCAGATGTAGAGGGTCTTTACGCGTTTTTAAACACGAAAGGTATAGATAATAAAACTCTCGATAAAATTTTCTTTCTGAATTCGAAAAAATTCTTCGAGAAAGTTTGACAAAACAGACAGTATAATGTAAAATATACTGATATATAAGATATCGCTTCCCAGGGAGGAAAAATAATGGAATATGTAAGCACAAGAGATAAATCTGTAAAGGTTACCGCCGCCCGCGCCATTGCGCAGGGAATTTCGGTTGAGGGTGGACTTTTTGTACCCGATACCTTTCCCGCTTTAACCGATGCGGATTTTAAAGATATTGCTAAACTTGATTATATCGGCCGCGCCGAATATGTTTTAAAATATTTCCTTAATGATTTTACCGCAGATGAGGTTAAATACTGCGTTAAGGGCGCATATACGGGTAGTTTTGATGATGAAAATCCCGCGCCTATTTCGGTGCTCGGTGATGGAGTTAATATTCTTGAACTTTGGCACGGTCCTACCTGTGCATTTAAGGATTTAGCCCTTCAACTTCTCCCTTATCTTCTCACAACCTCCGCTAAAAAAGTTTCCGAAGGTAAAAAGACGGTTATTCTCGTTGCTACCTCGGGTGATACGGGTAAGGCCGCATTAGAGGGATTTAAGGATGTTCCCGATACCGAGATAATTGTTTTCTACCCAAGCGAAGGTGTAAGCCCAATGCAGAAATTGCAGATGGCTTCCCAAAAGGGTGAAAATGTTCACGTTTGCGCCATTGTCGGAAATTTTGACGATGCACAAACAGGCGTTAAGAAAATATTTACCGATAATGAAATCAAGGCAAAACTTGAAGAAAATAATATGCAGTTTTCATCTGCAAATTCAATTAACTGGGGTCGCCTTGCTCCCCAAATTGTTTACTATGTTTCGGCGTATTGCGATATGCTCGCCAAGGGCGATGACTTGAGCGAGGGCTTTAATGTGGTTGTTCCTACCGGCAACTTCGGCAATATCCTTGCCGCTTATTATGCTAAAAAAATGGGTGTTCCCGTTAATAAACTTATCTGCGCTTCAAATGCAAATAATGTTTTGACTGATTTTATTAAGACAGGCACCTATGACCGTAACCGCGATTTTTATATTACAATTTCACCCTCAATGGATATTCTTATCTCCAGCAACCTTGAAAGAATGCTTTTTGAACTTTCAAACTGCGATGATAAGTGCGTTGCAGCAATGCAGAATGACTTATCAAAAAATGGAAAGTTTACCGTAAGTAAAGAAATTTTCAATAAGCTTTCATCGCTTTTCTGGGCCGAGAGTTGCAATGATGAGGAAACGGTTTCCACCATCAAAGAAACCTTTGAGGATTTCGGTTATCTTCTTGATACACATACCGCAGTTGCCGTTAATGTTTACAATAAGTATAAAGATACAACGGGCGACTTAAGACCTACCCTCATCGCTTCAACCGCTTCGCCTTATAAGTTTGTAAAGAGCGTTCTTTCTGCGGTCAGCGGGGAAGAGGGCAAGGATGAATTTGATAATGTGAGAGTTCTATCCACCGTTACAAATACCGAAATTCCTACTCCCATAGCAGAACTTGAAAATGCCGCCGTAAGATTTACCGATATATACGAGAAAAGCGATATGTATAAAGCGGTATGCGATTCTCTTAAAATCTAAAATTTGCAAAATAAAAAATAATATCCGACCCCGATAGGTCGGATATTATTGCGAGTATTACTGTTTTGCTTCGAAGGTGTCGCAGCAGGTTTCAGAGTGGGTACAAGCGGTGCTGTTACCAACGCTGATTTTGCCGGCCTTGCAGCTATCATTTTGTGTGTGATAAACGCAGTTTTTAACAGAACAGTGGATACAAGTTTCGGTTTTACAATCAGACATATTCATAATTCACATTTCCTTTCCGGCTTTTCGCCATATTTATTATTTGCAAAAAGTCGGTCTTTATTCTTTAAATAAAATTTGAAAGAAAGGGGCGAGTTTAGTGAATTTATTTGCGCTTTCGGATTTACATCTTTCCTTTGGCAGTGAAAAACCTATGGATATTTTCGGCGGATGGGCAAACTATACCGATAGAATTAAAGCCAATTGGTCACGGCTCGTCGGTGAAGATGATATAGTCGTTATTCCGGGTGATATTTCATGGGCAATTAATTTTGATGAAGCAAGGCCCGATTTTGAGTTCATAAACGCATTAAAAGGGCGAAAAATAATATTAAAAGGAAATCACGATTATTGGTGGCAAACCGTTAAAAAAATAAATGAATTTTTAAATAAAAATAAATTTAATACGATTTCTCTCGTTCATAATAGCTGTATCCCCGTAGGTGACTCGGCCGTTTGCGGTACTCGTGGTTGGCTTTACGACGGAAGCGGGGAACAGGATAGCAAGGTTATAGCAAGGGAGTGCGGCCGTCTTAAAAAATCCATAGAAGAAGCGCTTTCACTTTCTAAAAAACCTATTGTCTTTTTACATTATCCCCCTGTTTACAATGATATTGTATGCGAAGAGATTTTTGCCATAATTAAGCAATATGGTATAACAGATGTTTATTATGGGCATATTCACGGCGCAGGACTTAATAATTCCCAAAATGAGTACGATGGGGTTAAATTGCATCTGGTTTCCTGCGATTGCGTGGATTTTACACCCGTATTTGTAACAAAATTTTAAAAATTGTTAAAATATAGTAGAAATATTATTCTACTTGTGATATAATAATTTAAATTTGGCGTGTGATCGCGCTAAACGGAGGTATAAAAATGAGTTTAAAAGAAACAAAAAAGCTGGATACTAATAGATATCAGCTCGAAATCACTATTGATGGTGAAAAATTCCGCGAGGCCATTAAGGAAGCTTACCGTAAAAACGGCAAGAAGATAAATGTTCCCGGTTTCAGAAAGGGTAAAGCACCTCTTCATATGGTAGAGACCTATTATGGCGCCGAAGTATTTTTTGAGGATGCTCTTAATCTTCTTTATAGCGATGTTGTTGAAGAAGCAATCAATGAATCAGGTCTTAAGGTAATCGATGATAAGATGGATTTTGACCTTGTTTCCATTTCTAAGGAAGATGGCGTTGATTTCAAGGTAAGTGTTACTACATACCCCGAAATCACCCTTAAAGCATATAAGGGTCTTAAGGCAGAAAAGATGGCAGTAAATGTTACAGCTGCCGAGGTTAATGCCGAAGTTAAATCTATGGCAGAAAGAAATGCCCGTATGGTATCCGTTGAAGATAGAGCCGCTAAGAAGGGTGACGCTGTAGTTATCGATTTTGAGGGCTTTGTTGACGGTGTCGCTTTTGAAGGCGGCAAGGCAGAAGGCCATACCTTAGAACTCGGTTCAGGCCAGTTTATCCCCGGTTTTGAAGATCAGATTATCGGCAAGAATATCGATGATGAGTTTGATATCACCGTAACCTTCCCCGAAGAGTACGGCGCAGAAGACCTTGCAGGTAAAGAAGCAGTATTTAAGATTAAACTTCACGAGATTAAGGTTCGCGAACTTCCCGAGGTTGATGATGAGTTTGCAAAGGATGTCAGCGAATTTGATACCCTTAAAGAACTCAAAGCAGATCTTAAGAAGAAGGCCCTTGAGAGAAAGAAGAGAGCCGCTGAAGAAGCAGTTGAAAATAACCTTGTTGAGCAGATTGTTGAAGGCATTGAGGGTGAAATTCCCGAAGCAATGTTTGAAAGCCGCCTCAATCAGAGTGTTGAAGAGTTTGCATATCGACTTCAGTCTCAGGGTATGGACCTTCAGACCTACCTCAAATATACCAATAGTTCTATTGATGACTTTAAGAAGACCTTCCGTCCTCAAGCAGAAATGCAGGTTAAGTATCGTCTTGCTCTTGAAAAGATTGTTGAACTTGAAGGTCTTAAAGCTGATGAAGCCGATGTTGAAGCAGAATTCAAGAAATTGGCTGAAAGCTATGGCGTAGAGGTTGAGCAGGTTAAGGCTGCAATTCCCGCAGGTGAAATTGAGAAGGATATCTGCGTAGGCAAGGCCATTGATTTTGTTAAGGCAAATGCAGTTATAACCGAAGCTTCTGCTGAAAAGGCAGAGGAGAAGACCGCGCCTAAAAAGACCGCCGCAAAGAAAACTACAGCAAAAAAAGAAGATAAAGAATAATTGTTTATAATTTTCTGATTTAGTTCATAATGTTAAATATCATAGAAAGGAAATGTGAATTATGAGTTTGGTACCTTATGTAGTTGAACAAACCAGTCGCGGAGAGCGTTCTTATGATATTTTTTCCCGTCTTCTCAATGATAGAATAATTATGCTTAACGATCAGGTGGATAATGCTTCTGCCAGTGTCGTTATCGCTCAGATGCTCTATCTTGAGGGTCAAGATCCCGATAAGGATATTAGTTTTTATATCAATAGCCCCGGTGGTTCTGTTTCCGCGGGTATGGCCATTTATGATACTATGCAGTATATTAAGTGCGATGTCAGCACCATCTGTGTAGGTATGGCCGCAAGTATGGGCGCATTCCTCTTGGCAGCAGGCGCTAAGGGTAAGCGTTACGCCCTTCCCAATAGCGAAATTATGATTCACCAGCCCTTAGGTTCTGCCGAGGGTCAGGCAACCGATATTCTTATCCACGCTAATCATATTAAGCGTATCCGCAGCAATATCAATAATATCTTGTCCGAAGCTACAGGAAGACCTTTGGAGGAAATTGAGCGCGATACCGAGCGCGATAACTTTATGACCGCTAAAGAGGCCGCTGAGTACGGATTGATTGATAAGGTTATTGATAAAAGATAAGTGATTATAGATAAGCGATAGGAGATTCCTATGACGAAGGAAAAAGATATGGAGATACGCTGTTCCTTCTGCGGTAAATCTCAAGATGAGGTAACCCGTCTTGTAGAAGGTCCCGGCGTATATATCTGCGATAATTGTATAAATTTCTGCAGTTCCTTGCTTTATGATGATGAAATTGAGGCAAGAAATAGTAAGAAATCAAAGGTGGCAGAGGAAAAAATTCTTTTAAAACCCGCCGAAATTAAGGCAAAACTTGATGAATATGTAATCGGTCAGGAAGAGGCCAAGAAAACCCTTTCTGTTGCCGTTTATAATCATTATAAAAGGGTTTATAAAAAGACCGATTCTGATGTTGAACTCACCAAAAGTAATGTGCTTATGCTTGGCCCTACGGGCGTTGGCAAAACCCTTCTTGCCCAAACGCTTGCCAAGGTTTTGGATGTGCCGATTGCTATAACTGATGCCACAACTTTAACCGAAGCAGGATATGTTGGTGAAGATGTTGAAAATATACTTCTTCGCCTTATCCAAGCCGCCGATTATGATATCGAAAAGGCGGAGCACGGTATAATTTATGTTGATGAAATCGATAAGATTGGCAGGAAGTCCGAAAACGCTTCCATAACCCGAGATGTTAGCGGCGAAGGCGTTCAGCAAGCATTGCTTAAAATCCTTGAAGGAACGGTTTCTAATGTTCCTCCTCAAGGTGGCCGAAAGCATCCCCAACAAGAGTTTATCCAAATTGATACCACCAATATTCTGTTTATATGCGCAGGCGCCTTTGATGGTATTGAAAAGGTAATTGAAAAGCGTGTGGGCGGAAAGAGTTTGGGCTTCGGCGCCAATGTTAAATCGCCAAAAAGTATTGAAGCGCAAGCCCTCTGCGAAATCGCAACCCATCAGGATTTGGTTAAGTTTGGCCTTATCCCCGAACTTGTGGGCAGATTGCCTGTTATAACCTCCTTGAAACCTATGGATAAGGAAACTCTTATAAAGATTATGACCGAGCCAAAGAACTCTATAGTTAAGCAGTATGAAACGCTTTTTGCCATGGATAATGTGGAATTGGTTTTCGAAAGTGATGCTCTTCAAAAAATTGCAGAGCTTACCATTGAGCGCAAAACCGGCGCTCGCGGACTTCGTTCCATAATCGAGGGCGTTTTGCAGGATATAATGTTTGAAACTCCATCGAAAGAGGGAATAAGCAAGGTAACTATTACCGCCGAAACGGTTGAGGGCGGAAACCCCGTAATCGAGTAAATCGAATATGTTGAAATTAAAGGATATTCTATCATTTGGTAGAATATCCTTCTATTTTTTGCCAAAATCGCTTAAAAAAGTCAAAATAGTCCATATTTAAGTCAAAATATACTATTAACTTTCTGTGAACAACGTGTTATTATTATGTGTGTAAACTGTACAACGTGGGGGCATTGTACCCATTTTGTATTGCTTAAAATTCACAAAATAATACCATAGGAGGTTTTAGTATGAGAAAAATATTCTCAAAAAGGTTGATAGCATCCCTTTTGGCTGTAGTGCTCTGCGTATGCGTTGCAGGTGTATCTATGGCTGTAGATGGCCGTGCTGCAACTACTCGTTTAATCACTGTTGATACAAACAATGTTGTAAACGAGTGCTATGCGGGCGTTGGCAATAACCATTGGTCA
>JAZNFF010000115.1:0-6185 GCA_045588995.1 Acutalibacteraceae bacterium | reverse complement strand
CATTTTTGATTCGGTCTTTCGGCAGAGAAATCTCTGTTTAACAGCTTAGGATATTTGTGCACATAATCTCCATAGTTGCGGTATTTCTTTCTTCGGATTACCGGTATCAGCCCATATTTCTGCATAACTCTTAGCACTGTCTTAGGATTACGATAAATACCGTTTCTTTCAAGCCATATATGTACTCTGCGGTATCCGTAGGTTTTACCACACTCGTCCTGACATTCCCGTATTTTCTCTGCCAAAGGCAGATCCCATGCAGGTGTATCCATTCTTTTAACATAGTCATAATATCCACTTCTTGATACTTTAAAGAACCTACACATTTCACTAATTAAATATTTATCTTTATGTCGGTAGATTACCATATACTTTACACTTGTTCTCACTTCCCTTCGGTGTGCGAGAGAAAATCCCGCATTAGTTCATTTTCCATTTCTAACGACTTGATTTTTGCTTCTTTACGAGCGAGGATATATTTCAGTTCAGAAACTTTGTCTTGTTCACTTACTACATAATCCTTTGGTGGTCTACCTTTGCGCTTAAGAGATATTCCTGCTTGAATTTTTCTTTCTGCGACATTGCTTCGATAGTAGTAATTACGCATTTGTTTGTGGCTGAAGCCTAATTTGTTCCCTATTTCTCGGCTCGTATATCCTTCTTCTCTTAATTTTTCTATTTCGAACTCATAGTCTTTAATGTGTCGATAACTTCTAGGCATAACAAAAACCTCCTATGGTAGTTATTTAATTCTACCATAGGAGGCCTCTTTTTTCTATTGTCCGTTTTTACTGGACTTGTTCATTTAAGTCAGGGGTTATTTAGTTATTTAATAATGGATTCACCGCTCATTTCTTCGGGTTTTGAAAGGCCTAAAAGCTTAATTATTGTGGGTGAAATATCGCAAAGTTTTCCGCCTTCGCGAAGTTCACATTTTTTACCGATAACCGAGAAGGGAACGGGATTTGTTGTGTGGGCGGTGAAAGGTGAGCCGTCGGTATCTATCATACGGTCAGCATTTCCGTGGTCAGCGGTTAGTAGCATAACGCCTTCCATTTTAGCAACGGAATCTTCAACTCTGCCGACGCAGGTATCAACGGTTTCAACCGCCTTAACAGCGGCATCAAAGAAACCGGTATGACCAACCATATCGCAGTTAGCAAAGTTAAGGATAACTACATCGTATTTTCCCGCTTCAATGGCTTCACAAACTTTATCGCAAACAGTAATTGCGCTCATTTCGGGTTGCAAATCATAGGTTGCAACCTTAGGAGAATTTACAAGAATTCTGTCCTCGTTTTCGAACATAACTTCGCGGCCGCCGTTAAAGAAAAATGTTACATGAGCATATTTTTCGGTTTCGGCGATACGAAGTTGAGTAAGACCTTGATTAGCAAGGAACTCACCAAGAGTGTTTTCCAGACCTTCGGGCTTAAAAGCAACCTCAACGTTGGGCATAGATGCATCATATTGTGTCATACATATATAGTAAACTTTCTGTCTACCGCCAATTCTTTCAAAGCCGCTAAAATCATCATCAACAAATGTTCTTGTGATTTCACGGGCTCTGTCAGGACGGAAGTTAAAGAAGATTACGCTATCGCCCGATTTGATTCTTTCGGTGCCTTCAACAACGGTAGGAATAACAAATTCATCGGTGATGAATTTTCCGTCTTCATCCTTAACGGTATATGAAGCGCGAACAGCATCTGCGGCATCGGTGGTTTTAACGCCTTCACCGTAAACAAGGGCGGCATAAGCTTTACCTACGCGCTCCCAACGATTATCACGATCCATACCGTAAAATCTGCCCATAACAGTAGCAAGTTTTCCGCAACTGATTTTGTCGAGTTTTGCATTTAAAGCATCAATGAAATCTGCAGCGCTTGCGGGAGGAACATCGCGGCCATCAAGCAAAGCGTGGATATAAACTCTATCAAGGCCATTTTTCTTTGCGAGTTCAACAAGTCCGTAAAGGTGTTCAATATGAGAGTGAACACCACCATCGGAAAGAAGACCCATAAGATGAAGGGCACTATCATTTTCTTTACAGTTCTTAACAGCATTTAAAAACGCCTCATTAGTAAAGAAATCACCGTCGGAAATTGATTTTGTAATTCTGGTGAGTTCTTGATACACAACTCTGCCTGCGCCGATATTCGTGTGACCAACCTCACTATTGCCCATCTGTCCGTCGGGAAGACCAACATCCATACCCGATGCGCCTATTTGTGTGGTAGGGCATTCTCTGAAGATGCGGTCAAGACGGGGAGTAGCAGCGGCTTCAATGGCGTTACCACTTTTTTCCGGATTAAAACCGAAGCCATCCATAATACATAAAACTATAGGTTTTTTCATAAAAAGTAAACTCCTAATTACTTGCTTGCGGCTTTAACGATAACAGAAAAGTCCTCAGCTTTGAGAGAAGCGCCGCCAATAAGACCTCCGTCAACATTAACCTTATCAAGAAGTTCATCGGCATTTTTAGCGTTCATAGAACCGCCGTACTGAATTGTAACAGTTTCGGCAACTTCTTTGCCATAAACTTCGGCAATGGCTTCGCGAACATATCTGTTGCCTTCATCTGCCTGTTCAGCAGTAGCGGTAACACCTGTACCGATCGCCCAAACGGGTTCATAAGCGATTACGATATTTTTAAGTTGTTCTGCAGTAACATTGGTAAGAGCCATTTTGGTCTGGAATTTAAGAAGAGTTTGGGTATAGCCGAGTTCTCTTTGTTCAAGAGTTTCACCAACGCAAACAATAGCGGTAAGACCTGCGTTAACTGCGGCAAGGGTGCGAAGGTTAACGGTTTGGTCAGTTTCGGCAAAATACTGTCTTCTCTCGCTATGACCGATAACTACATATTTAACACCGGCTTCAAGAAGCATATCTGCGGAAATTTCACCGGTATATGCGCCCGATGCTTTGAAGTGTACGTTTTCAGCGCCGATTTCAATATTAGAACCTTTAGCTGCCTCAACTGCAGCGGCAATATCAATAAAAGGAACACAGAGAACAACCTTGCAGTCAGCTCCTGCAACTAAGGGCTTCATTTCATTGATTAAAGCGGTGGTTTCGCTGGGGGTCTTGTTCATTTTCCAGTTACCGGCAATAATAGCATTTCTTTTTGTCTTATCCATTTTAAATTCTCCTTTAAACACATAAATGTAGGGGTTGATAATGAATCGACCCCTACAAAAAAATTATTAAATTATTTATCGTTAAGTGCTGCAATACCGGGGAGTTCTTTACCCTCAAGGAATTCGAGGGAAGCGCCGCCACCGGTAGAAATATGAGTCATCTTATCACCAAATCCCAAATTATTAACTGCGGCAGCAGAGTCACCACCACCGATAACTGTAACAGCATCGGTTTCAGCAAGACTCTTAGCAACGGCTAAAGTACCTGCAGCCAAGGTAGGATTCTCAAATACGCCCATAGGTCCGTTCCAAACAACAGTTTTCGCATTCTTAACTTCATTTGCATAAAGTTCAGCGGTCTTAGGACCAATATCAAGACCTTCTTTATCTGCGGGAATCTTATCTGCATCAACATGCTCAACCTCAATAGGAGCATCAATGGGGTCGGGGAAGTTGGAAACAACGGTGCAGTCAACGGGGAGAAGAAGTTTAACGCCCTTAGCTGCTGCCTTATCCATCATTTCACGGCAGTAATCAATCTTGGTTTCATCAATAAGAGATTTACCAACACCAAAACCTTTTGCTGCAAGGAAAGTATAAGCCATACCGCCGCCGATAATAAGGGTATCGGCTTTAGCAAGAAGGTTTTCAATAACAGGAAGTTTGCTATCAACCTTAGCGCCACCTAAAATGCAAACGAAGGGACGCTCGGGAGTTTCAACTGCCTCGCCTAAATATTTAAGTTCTTTACCGATAAGGTAACCTGCAACTGCTTCCTTAACGTGAGATACAACGCCAACGGTAGAGCAGTGAGCTCTGTGAGCAGTACCAAAAGCATCATTTACGAAAACATCAGCAAGGGAGCCGAGTTCAGCAGAGAACGCCTCGCCATTTTTGGTTTCTTCTGCGCGATAACGAGTGTTTTCGAGAAGAACAACATCGCCATCATTCATAGCAGCAACAGCGGCTTTTGCATTTTCGCCAACAACATTATCATCGGCAGCAAAAACAACCTCTTTGCCTAAAAGTTCGGAAAGACGCTTTGCAACGGGAGCAAGAGAAAGCTCGGGTTTGGGCTCACCCTTGGGTTTGCCGAGGTGAGAGCAAAGGATAACCTTGCCGCCATCAGCGATAAGTTTTTTAATGGTAGGAAGGGCAGCGTTGATACGATTTTCATCTGTAATAACGCCGTTTTTAAGCGGAACATTGAAATCGCAACGAACGAGTACCTTTTGACCTTTAACATTAATGTCATCTACGGTCTTTTTGTTAAGAGCATTCATTTTACAACTTCCTTTCGGTTTGTTAAAAAATTTACAATCTTATTTTACCACATTTATAAAATATTTCAATAGATTTTTTGAAAAAATTAACAGTCATTTTCCCAAGTATAATTGTGCAATTGACCGAAATTTTGAAGGGCGGGGTAGTCCCACTGCCTTAAAGTTTCATAAACGGCTATGGCAACCGAGTTAGAGAGGTTTAAACTTCGGATATCATTTGCCATTGGAATTCGCACGCAACTATCGGGGTGCTTCAGTAAAAGTTCTTCGGGAAGACCTTTGGTTTCTTTACCGAAAATCAAGTAACAACCGTCAGGGTAGTTCACATCCGAATGAGCTTTTCTGCCCTTAGTGGTGAAGAAAAAGAAATCCCCCTGATTTTTTGCAAAAAAATCTTCTAAATTATCATAGTATGTAATATCAAGAAACTGCCAATAATCGAGTCCCGCTCTTTTAAGTTTTTTATCATCAATTTTAAAGCCCATAGGCCCTACAAGATGCAGTCGGGCGCCGGTAGCGGCGCAGGTTCTGGCAACATTACCCGTATTTTGAGGGATTTCGGGCTCAACCATAACAATATTTATAATAGACATAGAATCACCAAAACCTATTATATAATTTCTTATTTATACTTGTCAAGCGTTAAAGCTTGGTGTATAATTAGGGTAAATCATTCAAGAGGTTATACTATGAAAAAATATGATAGTGTTTTAAAAAGAGTAGATTTTATAGAAAATAAATTCGGTATTTATTATGCTAAAACCGATGGACTGCTTTATAAAAGCTTAAAGTTCATTTTTTCTTTGGCTTTTATATATACATTTGCAATTAACTTAATTATCATTTCAGCACAAGCCCTTTTAATTTCGGAAGGTGATTATACTGCCAAATCCCAGAACTTGCTTATTGCGGTTTCCGTTTTTACCGCTGTTTCTCTTGTAGGTGCAATTCTTGTTTGGTGCAAAGTTAATATTGCGGGTACTGCCGTTTCCTTTATATCAGCTCCGTTTTTACTTTTCATATTCGGCAAAGAACTGATTGATACCATCGGTTTCGGCCCCTTTAAAAATTCGTTTTATTGGCGCCATGCTATTCCGCTTGGAATTATAATTATAGTTTCACTCTGGATGTTTATTATTGCCTTTAGAGCGTATATCAAGCGAAATAAACGATATAAACAAATTCTTAAGCAGGTATATGAAATTTTCAAACTCGAAAATCCCGATAATATTTCTCACGATGATTGGGAAGAATTTGTTGAGAAATATGACCCGAGAGCGTTTAAAGAATTAGAAGAATAATGAATAAAAACCCTTCGTTTTGTGATAATAAAAATATCACGAAGCGGAGGATTTTTTATGTTACCCGATAAGAAAAAGTATGGAGAAATGGTTAAGAGAAATTCACCACCGTCGCCTATATTCAAAGATTTTATATGGGCTTTTGTTGTTGGTGGAATAATATGCGTAATAGGTCAGATTTTAATGGAAATATATAGCAATTTAGGAGCAGGGGAAGATGTAATCAAAATGGCGGTACCTACCACCTTAATATTCTTTGCATCCTTTTTAACGGGAATCGGTATTTTTGATAAAATCGCAAAACACGCAGGCGCTGGTACACTCGTTCCCATAACGGGCTTTTCAAATGCCGTAACAGCGCCTGCAATAGAATTCAAAAACGAAGGGTTTGTCTTAGGCGTAGGCGCCAATATGTTTAAAATCGCAGGACCGGTAATCGCATACGGTACCGTGGCAAG
>JAZNFF010000114.1:0-5259 GCA_045588995.1 Acutalibacteraceae bacterium | reverse complement strand
GTCATAACACCAAGGGCAACGAGAGCATCTTTTATTACAAGTGGATCGCCCTTTTCATCGTTTTTAAAGGTCATTTCAACATATGCGGGAAGATCGGCCCCTTCTTCAATATAATCACCGTAACGGCGAATAAAACTTCCTACCGCTTTATAACGGCAAATAACCTCAAGACCGTGACCAAAAACCTTGGCGGGAAGAACTTCCATAGTAGTATCTTCAAGGTTAGCGTTTACATAATGGGTTTTAATGCCTGCCGCATTAACCTTTTCAAAGAAGTAAATCGACATACGAAGGTTTACATCACCTACACCATCAATTGTAAGGCCAACCGCGTTTTCGCCCGGATCAAATACACCGTCTTTACCGGTGCAATCATCTTTAAACTTAAGTAGGCAGTTGCCGTTAGGAAGGGCAAATACATCTTTTGTTTTACCTTTGTAAATAAGTTTCTTTTCCATTTTGATTTCTCCTTTATGATAAAAAAATTAAAGTTTATCCATTACCTGCGCATCTTTTTCGAGAACCTTTTTGGCATCGGCAATACGCTTACTATTCAATTTATCTGCAAGTTCTTTATCTTCTACGGCAATTATCTGCGCCGCCAAAAGAGCCGCATTTGCGCCACCGTCAACCGCGACGCACGCAACGGGGATACCCGTAGGCATCTGAACGGTGGAAAGCAGTGCATCAAGCCCATCGAAATTTGAGGATTTACAAGGTATACCGATTACGGGAAGAGTAGTATTAGCAGCAATGGCACCCGCCAAATGAGCGGCCATACCCGCAGCGGCTATCAAAACGCCAAAGCCATTATCCCTCGCGTTTTGGGCAAAATCTTTTGCCTTTTCGGGAGTACGGTGGGCAGAATAGATATGAACTTCGAACGGAATTTCCAAAGTTTTTAACATATCTGTTGCTTTTTTGATAACGGGTAAATCACTGTCACTACCCATAACTATACCGACTTTTTTCATCCAAAAATCCTCCTAAAAACAAAAATAGGCACACTTAACTTATAGGGTTAAATGTGCCCAGACGGCCGACTAAACGATAGCTTTCGCTACCCTACCCTTTGCTCCGTGTGGTGCTCCACTTTAATCCGTCAGTCGTAAAGGGCATCTTGAATTTTTTACGGGGTTAATAAATTATAAATTTATTACCCTTTGATTTTACCACTAAATTCGATTTCAGTCAAGGTAATTTGACCGATTTTGATATTTTTCGGAATAATGATTGATATCTATCCTTTAGAAAAGGAAATTTTAAGTAATTTGACTAATTCGCTTTGGTCTCACAGTAGATACAGCGATAAATTTTTGCATCCTTATCCGTAAGTTTGAAAACATGATCAAGCTCTTGCTCACAAGAGGTAATGCAACGGGGATTTTTGCATTCCAAAACATTTACGAGTGTTTCAGGCATACCAACCCTATATTTCTCTATGAGTTTTCCGTTTTTAATTACATTTACCGTAGCATCGGGGTCAACATATCCGATAGCATCAAAATTCAGACTGATATCGGCATCTATTTTGATAATATCCTTCTTCCCCATTTTCCTGCTTGTGACATTTTTGATTATGGCTACAGATGCTTCTACGGCATCAAGCTTCAAAAGTTCATAAAGTTTCATTCCGCTTCCTGCGGTAATATGGTCAATAACAAATCCATTTAAAATAGAATCTATATTCATATGGTTCCTGCCTCCTTCAAGAGTTTGAGGATAAGCGCCATTCTCATATACTTTCCGTTAAGTACCTGCTTAAAATAGCAAGCGCGTTTATCATTATCAATGGCTACACTGATTTCGTTAACCCTTGGCAGAGGATGAAGAATTGATAAATCTTCTTTGGCGTTTTTGAGTTTGTCGGGAGTAAGAATATAACTATCCTTAAGGCGCAAATAATCCTCCTCGTTAAAGAAACGCTCTCTTTGAACGCGGGTCATATAAAGAATATCGAGTTTTGGCATAACGCCCTCTAAATCAGTGGTTTGTTCATAGGGGATATTGTTTTTAGCTAAAACTTCTTTTTTAACATAACTTGGAAGTTTCAATTCTTCAGGCGAGATAAGCACAAAGTTAATATTTTTATACCTGCTCATCGCGTTGATAAGGGAATGCACAGTTCTGCCAAATTTAAGGTCACCGCAGAGACCGATGGTAAGATCGCTAAAACCACCCTTTTCACGGTAAATTGTAAGCAAATCGGCAAGGGTTTGAGTGGGATGGCAATGTCCCCCGTCACCTGCATTAATTACGGGAACGCTAGCATTATTTGAAGCCACCAAAGCCGCGCCTTCTTTTGGATGGCGCATCGCTATAATATCAGCGTAACAACTCACTGTTTTCGCGGTATCTGCAACGCTTTCGCCCTTTGCGGCAGAAGAACTGTTTGATTCAGAGAATCCAAGCACATTTCCACCAAGTTCATACATAGCGGCCTCGAAACTTAAACGTGTTCTCGTAGACGGTTCAAAAAACAGGGTTGCCAGTTTTTTGCCCTCGCATATATGCGCATATTTGGGGGGATTTTCTATGATGTCAAGGGCGGTAGAAATAAGTTCTTCCAACTCCTCGACTGTTAAATCCAAAATATCAATTACACTCTTCATTCTTTCGCTCCGTTAATAGCAAGATAATTCTTTATTCTTTCTACATTTTCGCGATTTTTTTCGTCTTTTTCGAGATATTCGATAATATCATATACATCAACAACAGAATATACGGGGAAACCAAATTCTTCTCCCACTTCTGCCATAGCGCTCTTTTCGGTTTTGCCTTTCTCCTTGCGGTCAACCATAACGAAGGTAGCCGCAACCTTAGTGCCCTCAAGTTTAGAAAGAATTTCCATACTTTCTCTTATGGCAGTACCTGCGGTTATAACATCCTCAACAATAACAATTTCTTCGTTTTCTTTGGGGATATAACCTACGAAAACACCGCCTTCGCCATGATCCTTTTCTTCTTTTCTATTGAAGAAGAAAGGCACATCAAGACCGTTTTTAGCAAGGGCCACCGCAACCGAAACCGCTATCGGAATTCCCTTATATGCAGGGCCGTAGAGAACGGTTTTTTTATTGCCTACTTTTTCAAAATATGCCTTGGCATAAAACTCACCGAGTTTACATATCTGCTCACCGGTTTTTATATCACCTGCATTAATGAAATAAGGTATTTTTCTGCCTGATTTGGCTGTAAAATCGCCAAATTTAAGCACTCCCGCATCTTCTAAAAATTTTATAAATTCTCTCTTATAACCTTCCATTATCTACACCTCAATCAACAAATTCCGCAACGCAACGATTGTATGCGGCAACTGGGTCTTCTGACGCAGTTATAGGTCTTCCCACAACTATATAATCAGAGCCGATTTTCTTAGCTTCTGCGGGAGTCATAACTCGTTTTTGGTCGCCGATATCACCGTCTGCAAAGCGAACGCCGGGAGTTACGGTTAAAAATTCGTTTCCGCAGATTTCGTGAACTTTACCTGCCTCTAAAGGAGAGCAAACAACGCCGTCGAGTCCCGCTTTTTTAGCATTGGTGGCATAGTGCATAACCACCTTATCAATGGGCTCTTTTATAAGCAGGTCATTTTCCATACTTTCTTGGTCGGTAGAAGTAAGTTGGGTTACGGCAATAAGCAAAGGTCTTGTGCCGTCTTCACGGGTAAGTCCTTCTAAAGCGGATTCCATCATTCTTACTGTTCCGCCGGCGTGAAGATTACAGATATCAACATCTAAGTTCGAAAGCACATTCATTGCCTTTTTAACTGTATTGGGAATGTCGTGAAGTTTAAGGTCAAGGAAAATCTTATGACCCCTCTTTTTAATTTCCTTTACAATCTGTGGGCCTTCAGCATAGAAAAGTTCCATACCGATTTTAACAAAGGGTTTTCTCTCGGTAAACTTGTCAAGAAAGGCATAAACTGCCTCGGCGCTTGAAAAATCACAAGCAACAATAACATCCTTACCCATTATTTTACTCCTCCTATAATATCGCTTAATTTTTCTATATTATATTTTTTCATTACATTTGGTAGTTCATTTATAATATCACGGCAAGCATAGGGATCAACAAGGTTTGCGGCGCCGATTTCTACTGCGGTTGCCCCCGCCAACATCATTTCGATAACATCCTCGGCCGAGGAAACACCGCCCATACCGATTACGGGAATATTAACGGCCTGCGCCACCTGATAAACCATTCTGACTGCAACGGGGAAAATGGCAGGTCCCGAAAAACCGCCCATTTTATTGGCAATTACGGGCTTACGGGTTTTAAGGTCAATTCTCATACCGAGAAGCGTATTGATTAAACTGATACCGTCTGCACCCGCTTCTTCACAGGCCTTGGCTATAGCCACAATATCGGTAACATTTGGGGAAAGTTTTATAATAACGGGCTTAGTTGTTACTTTTTTGACGGCTCTGACTACTTCTGCCGCCGCTTCGGGACTTGTGCCGAAACTCATACCTCCGCCGTGAACATTGGGGCAACTAATATTAACTTCAAGCCAACCTACTTCTTGGCACTTATCAAGTTTTTCGCAAGTATAGGCATAATCCTCCACCGAAAAACCGCTAACATTGGCCATAACTTTTTTGTTGAAACACTTTTTAAGTTTTGGCAATTCTTCACCGATTACCTTATCAACGCCCGGATTTTGAAGCCCTACGGCATTAATCATACCCATATAACATTCAGCTATTCGTGGTGTTGGATTACCGAAACGGGCATCTTTGGTAGTACCCTTAAAAGAAAAGGTGCCGAGTATGTTTATATCGTAAAATTCTGCGAACTCATAACCATAACCGAAAGTTCCGCTGGCGGGAATTATGGGGTTATCAAGTTCTATACCGCAAAGGTTAACACTTAAATTTCCCATAAAATTTCCTCCTTTTCAAGAACGGGACCATCCTTGCAAATTCGCTTATAACCCGTAATGGTTTTACAAGAGCAACCCATACAAGCCCCAAAACCGCAACCCATTCTTTCCTCAAAACTCATCTGACCGCCGGTTTTAGCGGTTTTATAAATTGCTTTGAGCATGGGCTCGGGACCGCAAGTATAAAAATACGTATAATCGATTTCATCCATAGCGTCGGTCACAAAACCTTTAGTACCGTAACTGCCATCAACGGTTGTAACGGTTACCGAAGCGCCGAGGGCCTTGAATTCATCCTCATAAAAAACTTCGTCTTTTGTATTAAATCCAAGAATGACCGAAACTTTTTTACCTTCCGCTATGAGCTTTTTTGC
>JAZNFF010000113.1:0-4671 GCA_045588995.1 Acutalibacteraceae bacterium | reverse complement strand
TTACGGTTAAGGGCGCGCCTGTTTCGGTTTCTTTGGCAACTTTTTCTCTTTTAACCTCTTCGTTCTTTCTGACCTGAACGGTGAGAACGAGTTTTGAGGTTTGTTCTCTTATGGCATCGGTCATAGCAGAGAACATATCATAACTTTCGTTTCTATATTCAACAACGGGGTCGTGCTGACCGTAGGCGCGAAGGCCTATGCCCTGGCGGAGTCGGTCCATATTATCGATATGGTCCATCCAGTTGGTATCAACCGAACGAAGAAGCATTACCCGCTCGATTTCGCGCATAACCTGACTGCCGAATTCCGCCTCGCGTTGCTCATATTTATTATGGGCTTTTTCTTTGAGAAGTTCCGCTACTTCGCCGCGGGAAATTTCGCCAAGCTGGTCAGTGGTAAAACGAAGGTCGCTGTTATCGGTTATCCATCCAAAGAAGTGCTCGCGAAGACCGTTTACATCCCACTCATCGTGAACTGCATCATCGCTTAAATAAATCTGAGTATAGGATTCGATTGTTTCATCAATCATCTTAAGAACGCTATCCTTGATATCCTTACCATCGAGCACTTGATTTCGCTGGGTGTAGATAAGTTCGCGCTGTTTATTCATTACATCATCATACTGAAGAACGCTCTTACGGGCGGCAAAATTCATACCTTCCTTCTTGCGTTGAGCGCTCTCAATGGTTTTAGATAGCATTCCGCTTTCAAGGGGTACATTTTCTTCAACATTAAGAGTATCCATCAGCGCAGAAATTCTCTCTCCGCCGTAAAGACGCATCAAATCGTCTTCAAGGGATATATAGAATTTCGTGTCACCCGGATCACCTTGACGGCCCGCGCGGCCTCGAAGCTGGTTATCAATTCTTCTCGAATCGTGGCGCTCGGTACCGATAATACAAAGTCCGCCCGCCTTTCTCACCGCATCTGCTTCGGGGGCGATTTCGGCCTTGAATTTATCGTAATATTCCTTATATTTTTCTCGGGCGGCAATGATATCCTTGTCTTCGGTTTCGGCAAAACCCGTTGCCTCAACTATCATTTCTTCGCTGAGTTCATCGTGTCTTAAAGCGGATTTGGCAAGATACTCCGCATTACCGCCAAGCATAATATCGGTGCCTCTGCCCGCCATATTGGTAGCGATGGTAACGGCGCCGAGTTTACCTGCCTGAGCGATAATTTCGGCCTCTTTTTCGTGATGTTTGGCATTTAATACATTATGCTTTATGCCGTTCCTTTTAAGAAGGGATGAAAGCAGTTCCGACTTTTCAATGGTAACTGTGCCCACAAGCACGGGTTGACCTTTTTGATTGCATTCGATTATCTTTTCGATAACTGCCTTATATTTTGCAAGTTCGGTTTTATAAACCGCATCGTTTTCATCAATTCGCGCAAGGGGTTTATTGGTGGGAATTTCTATAACATCAAGGCGGTAAATCTGCTGAAATTCCGCCTCCTCGGTCATGGCGGTACCCGTCATACCCGAAAGTTTATTATAAAGGCGGAAGAAGTTCTGGAAGGTAATGGTGGCAAGGGTTTTGGATTCGCTCGCAACCTTAACGCCTTCTTTTGCCTCTATTGCCTGATGAAGTCCCTCATTATAGCGGCGTCCAAACATAAGGCGGCCCGTGAACTCATCAACAATGATAACCTCTCCATCCTTAACCACATAATCAACATCACGCTTCATAATACCGTGAGCGCGGATGGCTTGATTTACGTGGTGAGCGATTTCAATATTACTGCTATCATTGAGATTTTCAATTTTAAAGAATTGTTCTGCTTTCTCTACACCCGATGGAGTCAAGGTGGCGCTACGCGCCTTTTCATCAACGACATAATCCCCGTCAAAATTCTGTTCTTCATCGGAAACCTTATCGTTTACTTCCTTAACCTTAACCATCTTTAAGGTTCTGGCAAAGGCATTTGCCTGCGCGTAAAGGTCGGTGGATTTTTCGCCCTGGCCTGAAATAATAAGGGGGGTTCGGGCTTCATCGATAAGAATTGAATCAACCTCATCCACTATAGCAAAGTTATGGCCTCTTTGTACCTTTTGCTCTTTATAAATCACCATATTATCGCGAAGGTAATCGAAACCAAGCTCGTTATTGGTGCAGTAGGTTATATCGGCATTATAAGCCGCCTTTTTCTCCTCGTGATTCATTCCGTGAACAATAAGTCCCACAGTTAACCCTAGATATCTATAGAGTTTGCCCATCCATTCCGAGTCACGCTTGGCGAGGTAATCATTTACCGTAACGATATGAACGCCTTTTCCCGAAAGGGCGTTAAGATATGCGGGAAGGGTTGCCACCAAGGTTTTACCTTCACCCGTTTTCATTTCGCTGATTCTTCCCTGATGAAGAACAATACCGCCCAGTATCTGAACGGGGAAATGGCGCATACCGAGCACTCGGTCAGAGGCCTCTCGGCAAACGGCAAAGGCCTCTGGTAAAATACTGTCAAGGGATTCGCCGCCCTCAATTCTTGCTTTGAACTCGGCGGTTTTACCCTTTAGTTCTTCTTCCGAAAGTTTTCTATATTCCTCATCGTAGGAAAGGACCTTTTCCTGCATCGGTTTTATTCTTTTTAATTCCTTTTCGCTGTAACTACCGAACAAGGATTTTAATATACCCATTAAACTGACCTCACTAAAGTTTATTATCCATTTAATTATACCAAAGGGAAATTCATAAGTAAAGCAATAAATTGTGAACATACTACTTTATTTTTTTGTAAAAATATGTTATACTATTTTAGTATGATTAAAACTCGAAGGAGTATTTATAATTTATGTGCGGATTTGTTGGCTTTACAAATAGTATAAATGATGATGGCTCTATCCTTGAAATTATGATGAACCGCATCGTCCATAGAGGTCCCGATTCTGCGGGCAAGTTTGTGGACGAGCATGTGGCTCTCGGTTTTCGCCGCCTTAGTATCATAGATTTGGCAGAAGGCGACCAACCTATGTTTAATGAGGATGGCTCTTTGGTCCTTACCTTCAACGGCGAGATTTATAATTTCAAAGATTTAAGAAAAGAGCTTATCGATGCGGGACACACATTTAAAAATAATTCCGATAGCGAGGTCCTTTTGCACGGCTTTGAGCAATGGGGCGAAGATTTGGTTAAAAAACTTCGCGGAATGTTTGCTTTCGTGATTTTCAACCGTAAAGATAATTCTATTTTCGGCGCCCGTGATATGTTTGGCATCAAGCCGTTTTATTATACATTTATGGGAGATAGTTTCATTTTCGGCTCCGAAATCAAGTCGTTTTTAGACCATCCCGATTTCAAAAAAGAACTTAACGAGGATGCTCTCGGTCATTATCTTTCCTTCCAATATTCACCCACCGAAGAAACCTTTTTTAAGGATGTTTTTAAACTCCCCCCCGCCCACTTCTTCACATATAAGGACGGCAAATTCAATACCACCCGTTATTTCCGCCCCGAATTTAAGGAAAGTGACGGTGTGCTTGAATATTTTGCCGACCTTACGGATGCCGCCGTAAGAGAATCGGTTAAGGCCCATAAAATTGCCGACGTTGAGGTTGGCTCCTTCCTTTCAAGCGGCATAGATTCAAGTTATATTGCAGAGGCCGCCGATGTAGATAAAACCTTTACGGTGGGATTTGAAAGCCCCGATGGCGACCGTTATAATGAGATTTCTTACGCTAAAGATTTTGCAAAAACCATCGGCGTTGAAAATATCGCCAAGGTTATCACACCGCAAGAATATTGGGGCAGTTTCTCTACTATTCAGTATCATATGGACGAGCCCTTGGCCGACCCCGCCGCTATCGCTTTATACTTTGTCAGCAAACTTGCAAGCGAGCACGTTAAGGTTGTTATGTCGGGCGAAGGCGCTGATGAATTTTTCGGCGGATATAAAATTTATCAAGAGCCCCTAACCCTTACGGCCTACGACCGTCTTCCCTTTGCTTTCAGAAGATTTATCGGCAAAATTTGTTCCTTCCTTCCCAAAAAGCACGGCATTAACTATTTAATCCGCCGCGGCAAAACTATTGAAGAACGCTTTATCGGTAACGCTAATATTTTCTCCTTTAAAGAGCGAAATAAAATTTTAAAAAGCGAAACGGCTAAGAACGCCGCAGAGCCCAAAGTGCTTTGCGATAAGTTTTATAAAGAGGTCGCCGATAAGGACGATATTACCAAAATGCAGTATCTGGATATCCATATGTGGCTTATGGGTGATATTCTTCTCAAAGCCGATAAAACAAGTATGGCAAACTCCTTAGAACTTCGCGTTCCTTTCCTTGATAAAAAGGTATTGGAACTTGCGCAAACCATTCCCCTTAAATGCAGAGTCAATACGGTTACAACAAAATTAGCCCTACGAAAAGCGGCAGAAAAGACCTTGCCCAAGCGAACTGCCGATAAGGATAAACTTGGTTTCCCCGTTCCTATCAGGGTATGGCTTAAAGAGGATGAATACTACAATAAGGTAAAAGCCGAATTCACAAGCGCCGCCGCAGAAAAATACTTTAATACACCGCTTTTAGTCGCTATGCTTGACCGCCATAGAGCAGGCAAAGAAGATTTGAGCCGCAAAATCTGGACGGTTTACACCTTCCTCGTTTGGTATAAAGAATTTTTCGGCGAAAAGGCAGAGTAAAATAGCAAACCCCGAGGTTAAACCTCGGGGTTT
>JAZNFF010000112.1:0-2873 GCA_045588995.1 Acutalibacteraceae bacterium | reverse complement strand
GATAGCGGTTACGTTGAAGTCCTTAGTACCTGTAGCTGAAAGCTTAACTAAATTCTCATCCGTTACTATCTGAACCTCTTCCTCCATAGTGGTATAAACTACGGAGCAATGAGCATCAACGGGAAGAATATCGGTAATCTTACCGTTTCCGTCGGCAACGATTTCTTTATCTGAAACAGGGATTAAATCACCATATTCATACTTTTCAGCCGAATCAACCAATCCTTCAGCATTTGGTTCCGGATAGGTATGAACATGACGGCGGAATGTTTTACCTGCCATATCGGGACCAAAGTCAATAGTTAATTCTCTTGACTTGCTGCTCTTTTCCACTTCAAGCAAAGCACTGATATCGCCATCTTTACCGTAAGCTGCGCAAATTAAATCATCGGCATCAACAGTTGTCTTATAGGTTTTGCAGTTTTTGGGGATATAGCGTGTATATAGACCACGCTCGCCGTAAATAGTTCTTATATCATCTATATCCTTATTTATGAACTCCCACATTCCCATCATACCAACGCCGAAGGTAAAGCCAAAGTCAACATACTCTGCAGAAGTCATCCACTGAGCGATACCACCGTAGCCCGCATTGGTCATGGCGATAACCTGAGAGGTTTCGCTGAATTTATAATCAGCGTTGTAGTTTGATTCGAGGTCGATACCCGGACGAGGAAGAGCGCGGGGGCCAAACTCATTAGCCCAAATACCAGGGTATTTAGCGCCCATCCTATTATAAAGGTCGGTTGCCTGTTCCCAGGTTTTATAGTGAGGATACTGGTGAGCGTTGAGAATTTCGAACATATGAGTTCCATCCTCTTCTACCAGATTTTCCTTAACATAATCAAGCCATTCGGGAATCTGCGGTTCATCAACAAAGCCCGAAAGCTCGGTACCGAGCATATTAAGAACATCGCGAGCGTTCTTATTATAATATGGGCTTTGAGGGTTGTTTGTATATGTATGCTTTTTGAATTCGTTATGAACGTGAGTAAGCATCTGGACCCAATATTCTTTCTTATTGGCAAATGCTTCATAGTTACCGCCGTTAACCTCGTTAAAGAAAGAAACATGGGTAACGTTATCATAACCTAGATCCCAAGCATGCTCAAACAAAGCATAGGTTAGCTCTGCGAATTCCTGAAGGTCGGCAGGGGCTGCACGAAGACCTGCTTCACTAACGCCTGCATCTTCAACCTGCCACCAAGCAGTTTCAACGGTTGCGCGACCGCCCACATTTATGATAACTGTGGCTCCGATATCGTGGTACATCCTTATCTTTTCATAGAAGTTTACCACATTTAAGTTTTCCCAATGGTAAATTCCGTTTTCATACTCTTCCTTCATCTGCTCTGCAGGAAGACTCTGGTCCATAATCCACTGAGGAAGGAACAAAAGACGAACATACTTAAGTTCTTGAATAGCGTTACGCTCCTCATTAACGGTTTGATACGCGGCGTTCATACCACCAACAAAGTTACTACACCAATGGTTAGTACCAATGCCGATGAAATCCTCTGTGAGAACCGTATCGGTATCAACAGTGATTAAGCGGGTTGACTGCGCATTGGATTCCACAGCCATAGAAACTCCCGCAACACTTACGCAAACCACAAGAGCTATAATTGCTGCCAAGAGCCGCTTAGTGAAGACTTTTTTCATCAAAATAACCTCCTTCAAAATATCACGCCGAAATATATTCGGACAATTTTTGCCAAAAATTTTTCATTAAATTCCCTTTTAGTGCTTTTGTGAAAACAAACGGGATTCTCACGTTTTAACGCTAAAAATATGACATTTTCACACATTTAGATATAAGCACTCAAAAACTTTGTGAAATTTAATGGTAATGTTACATTTTCAATTTTACAATACGTTCACATTTTTTACAAGTAAATTCGTGCAAAAATACGGACATTTTCCGCCATATTTTCTGTTTTGTTTCATATTTATCCTTTTTTGAACCAAAAAATAACAAATACGGGCTTGAAATGGAGTTTCAAGCCCGTATCATAATACCCATTATTTCTTTTTGCCAAAATATTCGCTGGGGGTAACATTTTTCTCTAATTTAAATGCTCTATTGAAACTTCTTACCGAACCAAAACCGCTCTCAAGCGCCGCTTTGGTTATGGTATATCCCCCCTGTTCCATAAGTTCGGTAGCGTGGGATACCCGCATCATTGAAATGAATTTCGGGAAAGAGGTTTCAAGATTTCCCGAAAAAAATCTTGAGATAGACCGTTCGCTTACCCCCGTCTTTTCCGAAAGGTCGGATATAGTAAAGGTGGAATCAAGATAGTTTTCAGTGCAGGTTACAAGTAGCTTTTCGCCCGTTTTCATCTCATTTTTAAAACGGGGAACCAGATTTACTCCCTTAATTGCCTCGCCGAAAAAGGCGCAACTCATATGCAACGCATCCACAGCGCTCCAACGAGTTGCCCTATAAGTATCAAGCGCTTTAGCAAGATAATCAAGCCGCTCCTTTGCTTCAGGCATTCTTATTAAATGACTTTCCGGGACAGTGGCAAAAAGATTAACACCGTAACCGCTAAGCATAGCTACAGGTATTCCCATAGCAATATTTAGCTCATCAGGCGAGGATGACTCATAGGAATGCGGCTCATACGGAAAAACAAGAAGCATATCACCCGCTTCACACTCGTATCTTTTATTTCCAACTATGGCAGCACTCGTACCTGAAAGGAAATAAATCACCTCTACCTTCTCGTGAAGGTGCATAGGATAGGCGTTTTTATAATTCCAATAAATAACGTAAGCATCCTCAAAAAATTTATTTTCGTAGAGCATATCTCACCTCTAAAATGAAATGTAATCGGATAAATTGAAGGAGTAAATTATTTTTTCTTTAA
>JAZNFF010000111.1:0-8791 GCA_045588995.1 Acutalibacteraceae bacterium | reverse complement strand
CCCGTTATTGAAAACCTGAATAAAGGAATTGATGTTCTCATTGAGGTTGATGTAAACGGCGCTGAAGAAATTAGAAAAAAGATGCCTGCGATGACAAGTATTTTCATTATGCCGCCATCTTTGGAGGAACTTAAAAGGCGTCTTAGCGGCAGGGGAACAGAATCTCCCGAAATTGTTGAAAAGCGAATAAATGAAGCGCTTAGCGAAATTGAACGCGCTAAGGAATTTGATTATATCGTTGTTAACGATGATTTAAAGGAAGCGGTTGATGATATTTTATCAGTCATTTACTGCGCTAAACTAACCGAAAAAAATAACGAGTATCTTATTAATCAAGTGCTCGGAAGATAAACTTTTATTTTGAAAGGAAATGTTATTATGTTAAACCCCAATATTGGAAAACTTATTGAAAATTACGATAATCGTTATCGCCTTGTAACCGATATCGCTCATTGCGCGCGTGAGGTTTCAAAGGAAGCAGAAGATAATGGTGAAATTCTTATAGAGAAACCCGTTAGTATTGCAATTAGCAAACTCGCTAACGAAAAGGGACTTTAATCTACTAATCTTTAGGAAATGGAGCTGTTATCTTGCCATTTATCGCCGAAATCGTTCTCGCTGATGCTATTGGCTCTTTTGATAAAAAGTATAGCTATTTAGTGCCTGAAAATTTAATAGGACGAGTGAAGTGTGGATGCAGGGTAACTGTGCCTTTTGGCAGAGCAAATCTTCTGAAACAAGGTATGATTATTGAGACGAGGAATGTTGAAACTGTTCCGGAAAATCTTAAGTCAATTATCGAACTTATAGATGATGAGCCCGTGCTTAATGACGAAATGCTTAAAATGTGCATTTGGATGAAGGAAACGACTTTCTGCACATATTATGATGCCATTAAGGCAATGCTTCCTGCGGGGCTTGGATACAAATTCTCGGCCGTCTATTCAGTCAATAAAGAGTTTGCATCACTATCACTTTTATCCGAAAGAGAAAAAGAGGTTTTTGACCATATATCCGCGTGCGGTGAATGTGATGAGTCGAAACTCGAAAAAAATTTCGATGATTTAAAAGAAATTATTTCTTCGCTTAATGAAAAAGAAGCCGTTCTTTTTAATAACACTTTAGTAAGACGCCTTGGTGATGCTACTCGTAAATGTTTGCGACTTTGCGATGATGTTGATTTATCATCTGTTAAATTGACGGAAAGACAAAAAGAGATAGCAGAACTTGTAGCTATGTCTGGCAGTGTCAGCATCAAAGAAATTCAGTATTTTACCGGCGTAACCGTATCGGTTATCAATACTCTTGCCAAAAAAGGTATTATAGAAATCTTTGAAAAAGAAGAATTTCGAACTCCATATAAACTTGGAAAAGTTTCGGAGCGTACAGAGATTAACCTTACCGATGAACAAAATATCGCTTATTGCGGCTTGAGAGCAGAAATGCTTTCTGAAGGCGCCCATACTTCGCTTCTATACGGCGTAACGGGTAGCGGAAAAACTCAAGTATTTTTGAAACTCGTTGATGATGCGGTAGATAGTAATAAGGGTGTTATTATAATGGTACCTGAAATTGCATTAACTCCGCAGATGATAGAGATATTCAGCCATCGTTACGGTGATAAAATAGCTGTTTTTCATAGCGCTATGTCTCTGGGTAAGCGAATGGATGAGTATAAAAGAATTAAGCAGGGAAGAGCGCTTATAGCCATCGGAACTCGTAGCGCAGTTTTTGCTCCATTTGATGATTTAGGTTTAATTATTATTGATGAAGAGCAAGAACATACCTATAAATCAGAAAAATCCCCCCGATTTCACGCAAGAGATTTGGCAAGGTTCAGAGCCAAGTATCATAAAGCGCTCTTATGTCTTGCAAGCGCTACTCCATCTTTAGAATCCTATAGCGCCGCGCTTTCGGGACGATATGGTTTATATGCTCTTAACAATCGTTTTGGTGCAGCGGTGTTACCTGAGGTTTCAGTAGTTGATATGCGCAGAGAGGTCGAGGAAGGAAACCGTTCCTCCATAAGCCGTCTGCTTGCTGATTCTATCGAATGTGAGTTAAATAATAATCATCAAGTAATATTGTTGCTAAATCGCAGAGGTCATAATACCTATGTTTCTTGTCCCGCTTGCGGATATGTTTCTACATGCCCTAACTGCAGTGTTTCGTTGACATACCATTCTGCTAACGGACGGCTTATGTGCCATTATTGTGGTTATTCGCAACCGGTGGACCAAAAGTGTCCAGAGTGTGATTGTGAAACAATGAGATTTTCGGGTGTGGGCACTCAAAAACTCCAAGAAGAATTAAATATGCTTTTCCCAAACGCCCGTGTTTTACGTCTTGATGCGGATAGCACTATAGCAAGGGATTCATATCAAAATCACCTTACTGCCTTTGCCAATGGTGAATACGATATTCTGCTTGGCACCCAAATGGTCGCTAAAGGTCTTGATTTTCCTATGGTTTCGCTTGTTGGCGTTATTGGAGCCGACCAAGCGCTTTATGGCGATGATTACCGTGGGTTTGAAAGAACTTTTTCACTGTTAACTCAAGTTGTTGGCCGTGCGGGCAGATCGGGCGGTACTTCCAAAGCAATTATTCAGACAAATGATCCTACCAATAATATTATAGAACTTGCGAAAAATCAGGATTATGTGTCTTTCTATAATACCGAAATACTCACCCGCAAGCTTATGATTTTTCCTCCGTTTTGCGATATATGTCAGTTAAGCGTATCCTCGGTCAATAGGGAAATTGCAAGGTCAACCATTGACGAAATTCTTTCAAATATCAAGAATTTGGTTGACGGTGACTTTAAAGATATTAAACTAATAATCCTTGGACCCACTCCTGCGACTGTGCCCAAGGTAAATAATAAATACAGATTCAGAATGCTGATTAAGTGCAAGAATAATGCGAGATTTCGCGAAATGCTCAATTTGGCAACCAATATCAAACTAAAACAAGATTCCGCATTTGCAATTGATATAAATCCTGAATCGCTTATGTAAAATCACTTATTTAAAATTTAGGAGTTAAAATGGCAATTCGTAATATCGTTGAATATGGCGACCCCGTACTTCGTAAGGTGTGCCGTACACAACTTAATTTTGATGAACGCCTTCATCAGATGCTCGATGATATGGCGGAAACTATGTATAAAGCGGAAGGCGTTGGCCTTGCTGCCCCGCAGATTGGAATTTTAAGAAGAGTCTGCGTTATTGACGTGGGTGAGGGTATCGTTGAACTAATAAACCCTGTCATCGTGGAAACCAGCGGTGAACAGTGCGGTGAGGAAGGTTGCCTTTCTCTGCCCGGTAAATCAAAAACTGTTACAAGACCAAATAAGGTTACCGTAAGAGCACAAAACCGCTATGGTGATAATATTGTTGTTACGGGCGAAGAACTTTTTGCACGCGCCCTTTGTCACGAAATCGACCATTTAGATGGTGTTCTTTATATTGACAGATAATAGGAGAAGTTAAATGCGAATACTTTTTATGGGTACCCCTGATTATTCGGTAAAAACCCTTGAAGCGTTATATAATAGCGAACATCAGGTTGTTGCTGTTTTTGCCCAACCCGATAAGCCCGTTGGAAGAAAACAGATTCTAACCCCGCCGCCCGTAAAGCAATTTGCGGTGGAAAAAGGAATTACCGTTTATCAGCCCACGACCCTTCGTGACGGCGAGGCATTTGCAACGATTAAAGAAATTAACCCTGATGTTATTGTTGTTGTGGCCTACGGCAAAATCCTTCCCGAAGAAATTTTAAATTTCCCCAAGTTTGGTTGTATAAACGGTCACGCCTCACTTTTACCTAAGTATAGAGGCGCTTCTCCAATTCAGTGGTGCATTGTTTGTGGTGAAAAGCAAACAGGTGTTACAATTCAGATTATGGACAAGGGAATCGATACGGGTGATATTTTAGATACTGCCGTAACCGAAATTGGAGAAGAAGAAACCGCCGTGGAACTTTTTGAGCGCCTTTCGGTAATTTCAGCCGATTTAATGCTTAGCACCCTTGAAAAGATAGAAAACGGCACTGCAACTCCCATTAAACAAAACGAGGCAGAGGCCACCTATGCTCCCATAATCAAAAAAGAAATGGCGCATCTTGATTTTTCAAAATCTGCAAATGAACTCAAATGTGCCATAAGAGGTTATTATTCTTGGCCCTGTGCTTTTTGTTTCATTGAAGGCAAGAGAGTTAAGGTAATCTCTGCTAATGTAGTTAATGGTAGCGGTGAAGCAGGAACGGTTATTGATAATAACGGAAAACTTGTTATCGCTTGCGGTGATAATTCTGCATTGGAACTTACAACTGTCCAAGCTGAAGGCAGTAAAGTTATGTCAGCTTCACAGATGCTGTGCGGAACAAAAATACCTTTAGGCGCAAAGGTTAATTGAGGAATTTTATGGTTAATACGAGAAAAATTGCCGTTAAAGCCCTAATGGAAGTGAGCAAAAATCACGCATATTCTAACATAACTTTAAATAAGATTTTCTCTGAAAATAATCTTGATCCAAACGAAAAATCTTTTGTTACTGCGTTGTTTTATGGTGTTTTAGATAGAAAAATCTCTATTGATTATCTTTTGTCACTGTTTATTAAAAAACCGCTCAAAAAAATAACACCCTTAACATTAGAGGCGTTACGAATCGCAGTTTATCAGATTTATTTTATGGATAAAGTTCCAGAAAGTGCCGCGGTTAACGAATCGGTTAAAATTGTAAAATCATCAAAAGAACAGTTTAATGCTTCATTTGTTAACGGTGTTTTGAGAAATCTTTTGCGCGAAAAACCCGAACTGCCAAAAAGTAACGATAAAATATCGCTTTCGATTAAATATTCTTGCCCCATGTGGATTATTGATTCTTTCATTGCTGATTATGGTACTGAAACTGCCGAAGCGCTTTTGATAGAATCACTTTTAAACCCGCCAATGATTTTAAGGGTAAATAATGTTAAAATATCCGCCGATAACCTTGTTTTGAAATTGAGCGGCGAAAGCATTTCATCCGAGAAAATCGATGATAATTCACTCAAAATTCTTGACGGTATGGATGTTAAGGAAAGTAACTGCTATAAAGAAGGGCTCTTTCATATTCAAGATTTGGCGTCGGGCAGAAGTATCGAGAAATTAGGACTAAAACCCAATATGCGAGTTTTGGATTTATGTTCAGCCCCAGGTGGCAAAAGTTTTACTGCAGCAGGAATTATGGAAAACAAGGGCGAGATTCGTTCATTAGATTTGTACGAGAAAAGAGTTCAACTTATCGAAAAAAGCTCAAAACGGCTCGGTTTTGATATAATTAAAGCTGCTTGCGGTGATGCAACGGTATTTAACTCGGAAATCGGTAAATTTGATGCGGTAATTTGCGATGTTCCTTGCTCCGGGCTTGGTGTTATTCGTCGTAAACCCGAAATTAAATATAAAGAAAGCGAAGATTTTTCTGCACTTGAGGAAATTCAACTTAAAATCCTCAATAACGCATCGCTTTATATTAACAGTAGTGGTAAAATTCTTTATACAACCTGTACTGTAAGGAAAAATGAAAACGAAAAAATCGTTTCGGCTTTCCTTGAAAGTCATAAAAATTTCAATTTAGAATATGAGCATACTTATATGCCACATATTGATAAAACTGACGGTTTTTACTGTGCAGTAATTATCCAAAGCTGGTGATATTATACCTCCAAAAATTGATATTAAATCTATGATGGTTTCTGAACTTGAAGACCTACTTAAAGAACTTGGCGAGCCAAGGTTCAGAGCGTTGCAGATTTTCAAGTGGTTGCAGCAAGGTATTGAAGATTTTGATGAGATGACAAATGTTTCGAAATCTCTCCGCGAAATTTTGAAAGAAAAATGCTATATTGCTACCACAAAAATCGCTAAGCGTTATGTATCAAAAATTGATGGCACCGTTAAATATGTTTATGAGCTTTTTGATGGTGAATATATCGAGGCGGTTTTGATGAAATATGAGCACGGATATTCTATGTGCATCTCAACTCAGGTAGGTTGCCGAATGGGTTGTCATTTCTGTGCGTCAGGGCTTTTCGGTTTAACACGCAGTTTAACCGCCTCTGAAATGATTGCACAACTTACGACCGCTCAAAAAGACAACAATATTAGGATATCTAATGTTGTTATGATGGGAATGGGTGAGCCACTGGATAATTTTGATAATTCTGCCCGTTTTTTAAAACTTGTTAGTGATGAAAATGGTATGAATATCGGACTTCGCCATATCTCTTTATCTACATCCGGTGTTGTTTCAGGGATAAAAAAATTAAGTGAATTAAACCTTCCCATAACGCTTTCGGTTTCGCTTCACGCACCCAATGATGAAATAAGAAACACCATGATGCCCGTTAATAAAAAATGGAATGTTGATGCGCTTCTTAAAGCGTGTAAAGAGTATCAGCAGGTTACAACCAGAAGAATTTCTTTTGAATATGCGCTTATTTCCGGTGTAAACGATTCAAAAGAATGTGCAAGGGAACTTGCTAAAAAATTATCGGGAATTATGTGTCATATAAATTTAATACCCGCAAATCCGGTAAAGGAAAATAGTTTCGAAAAACCAGATAGAAAAAATATTATTCTATTTAAATCATATTTAGAAACTATGGGAATGACGGTGACTGTAAGACGGACTTTAGGCGCAGATATAAGCGCATCTTGCGGTCAACTTCGAAAAAAGGCAAAGGAGGGCGATCAGATTGCAGATATTCAGTAAAATAGATATCGGCAAGACAAGAACGAGCAATCAGGATGCCTATTATACTGTTAAACTTTCTGATGAAAGCGTAATAGTTCTTGTTTGTGACGGTATGGGCGGCGCTAACGCGGGCAATGTTGCCAGTGAAACTGCCGTAAAACTTATCGCAGATTATATCCTGAAATCTTATAGACCCACAATGGATTCGCAAGATATCGAAAAGATTCTGTGTAATGCGATTTCTTCCGCAAATTTAGAACTTTTTGATATGGCAAAAAAGAACGAAGAATATAACGGTATGGGCACCACCTTGGTTGCCGCGCATATTAAGGGAAATATGGCCGTTATATGTAATGTTGGTGATAGCAGAGCGTATTTGATAAACGATTCTATCACCCAAATTACCAGAGACCATTCTGTAGTGCAATCTCTGATTGAAAGCGGAAAACTTTCGGTTGAAGATGCAAAAGCGCATCCACGTAAGAACGTAATTACCCGTGCACTCGGTGCAGAAGAAAATGTAATACCCGATATTTTCGAACAAACACTTGAAAACGGTGAATTTTTATTATTCTGTACTGATGGTTTATCCAACTTTGTTGAAACTCAAACCATTTTTGAAACGATTAAAAACAACAATGTAGAGGATGTAGCAGAAATTCTTGTTGATAAAGCAAATTCAAATGGCGGCGGCGATAATATTACCGCAGTTTTGGTTGCCATAGGCGACAACTAATAACAAAAAGTTATCGGTTTCACCTAAAGAAAGGATTAGTGTTTATGGATAAATTTGTAGGAAAAAGACTTGACGGTCGTTATGAAATTCACGAGATTATCGGCGTTGGCGGTATGGCAGTTGTTTATAAGGCCTATGATAATGTTGAGGACCGCATAGTTGCAATTAAAATTTTAAAGGATGAATTTGTTTCTAACGAGGAATTCATCCGCAGATTTAAAAACGAATCGAAAGCCATTGCGGTTTTATCGCACCCTAATATCGTAAATGTATATGATGTTAGTTTTGGCGACCTTATTCAGTATATTGTTATGGAGTATATCGATGGTATCACTCTAAAAGAGTACATCGAGCGTCAGGGTAGTTTGCGTTGGAAGGACGCACTCTATTTTACTGTTCAAATACTAAAAGGGCTGCAACACGCTCACGATAAGGGAATTGTTCATCGTGATGTTAAACCCCAAAATATTATGGTATTACCGGATGGAACCATAAAGGTTACAGATTTTGGTATTGCCAGATTTGCGAGAAGCGAGCAAAGAACTATGACAGATAAAGCTATCGGCTCTGTTCATTATATAAGCCCCGAACAAGCAAGAGGCGAGAAGGCAGATGATAAGGCCGACATATATTCTGTTGGTGTTATGCTCTATGAGATGCTTACAGGTCAATTACCTTTCCAAGCCGATAGCGCAGTATCCGTTGCCATTATGCAACTTCAGCGCGATCCGCAGTTACCTTCTGAAATTAACCCTTCAATTCCTTTGGGTCTTGAGCAGATCACAATGCACGCTATGCAGAAACTTGTTGAACGCAGATATCAGTCGGCATCAGAAATGCTTTGTGACTTAGAATCTTTTAAGAAAGATCCTTCTCTTACATTTGAACATTCCTATTTTGTAGATGATTCTCCTACAAAATTTATGGATAATTCTCTCGTTTCTTCATCGCCCGCATCTGCTATTACTGATGAAGAATTCGAACTTGAGCAAACACCTCAAAAAACAAAAAGCGCTATGATACCGATTCTTGCGGGTGTCGCCGCAACTTTGGTAGTTATTCTTGCAATTTTGGGAATTGTTTTCGGTAAAGCGTTGTTCTTTGCCGATAATTCGGGCGAGGAAATTGTTTGTCCTGACTTTTTGGGTAAAACGGTTGAAGAAATCAAAGAGATGGAAGAGTATGAAATCTTTTCTATTGATTGGGAATATAAAACCGATAACGAATATGAAGTCGGTACTGTTTGTGACCAATCTCAACCCGCTAAAAAGAAGCTTAAAACAGGCGCGGAAATCACCTTGTTTGTAAGTATGGGTCA
>JAZNFF010000110.1:0-20004 GCA_045588995.1 Acutalibacteraceae bacterium | reverse complement strand
CGTCGTTATGCCATTTTGAAAATTCGATTTTCGTTCTTTCGAAAATTTCTTTTTCTTCTTCTCGGCATTTAAGCAAAGATTGGTTTTCTTTTTCAGAATTAATTTCGGTTTCGAGAAAATCTACCGCTTCATCGGGATTTTTGGTAACCATCATTTCATAATCTATTTTGGCAAAACCGTTTTCTTCCAAATCAAAATGAATCATATCGGAAATGACGGGTATATCCGAAGTGTTGGTTTTTGATATTTCTGCATCAAATTCACCGTTTTTAAGAGCAAGGGCATTGGTGAGGTTACCGCCCGCAAGACCTAAAACTGTTCTTTTTGCGGTTGTAAAATATCTTTTTTCTGCATTGCCGGTTATCGATACTGCAGATGATAAAAAGTCGAAAGCGGTACCTATTCTATACTTGGTGATATATCCACCATTTTGAAAATGTTCGCCGAATTTAGCCATTTTATCATAAAGCCCTTCGTGCTCGGTGAAACGTATAGTGGGCTCAAAATAACTGCATAGATAGATATTTCTTCTCTCGCATTTATTAACGGCGCCAAGGGAAAAGCGCAGATGCTTATCTTTATCTGCATAAACCCTTGCGGCAAAAATCGCTTTCGCGCTTTCGGCTATATAATATGCGCAAACGGGGGTGAAAACGGTGTAACGCTCCACCTCTTTTTCAAAGAGTTGTCGAGAGGCGCCCGTTATGGAAATCGGGAAAAATCCATTATCAAATTCTTCACCCGCAAAAAATGCAATATTAGTGTCTTCGTTGTAGTTTACGGGCTTAAATATATTGAATAAACCGTCAACACAGTCGATATATCCACTCGTATGAGCAAACATCCGCAAACTGCCAACCTGATAAGGATAGCATGATTTCCCGAATTTTCGGGGGTAACAAAGAATGGTATCTTCATCTAAAAAGTAAGAGTTGTCGGGAAGCGCGTTTTCCTTGCTCTTTTTTAAATTATGGACTTTTTCTACGAGTACGAGTATTTCCTTTTTGGTCATAATATAACCTCATTTTTGAAGATATCGTTTTCAATACATATCCTAATCGTTACCAAGTTCTTGATTTCGTTTATAGGCGGATTTAATGCAATTTACTATGGTCTCGTAGAAGCCGCTTTCTTCCAGAACTTTAACTCCTTCAATGGTGCTTCCGCCTTTGGAGCAAACATTGTTTTTAAGTGTTTCGGGGTTTTCGGCGCTATCAAGTACCATTTGAGCGGCTCCAAGCATTGTATTGGCGGCAAATTTTATAGCGGTTTCTCTATCTACGCCGCACTCTGCGGCTCCGCGGGCAAAACCTTCTACCATCATATAAAAATACGCAGGTCCGCAACCCGATACGGTTCCCGCCGCATCAAAGAGTTCTTCGGGGACCTTTGCGAATAACCCTGCATTTTCCATATCGGAAAGAAACTCCGCAAGGTCATCATCGGTAACAAGATGGTTTGCGCAATAAAGAATAGTACCCTTACCTACTGCTACGGGGGTATTGGGCATTATTCTGATAACGGGGAGAGATATATCTGCAAGGCGGCAGATTTTTTCAAGCTTTATGCCCGCCGCCATTGTGATAAGCAGAGGTTTGCTTGCGCTTAATGCGGGTTTTAAACTCTCTAAAACCTCAGGCATCATCTGGGGTTTAACCCCTAAAAAAAGCCGCTTTGAATTAAGAGCAATATTTTCGGGGGTATCATAGGTAAGATTTAATTTTTCGGCCAATTCCTGCGCTTTAGGTGCGGGGTCGCCGATACCGATATCGGTAGTTTTCTTTGAAAGGGCAAGAGCCAAAGCTCCACCCATATTTCCGCAACCGATAAAACCGTATTTCATAAAATTACTCCTATCTGATATGTCCTTCGCCTGTTATGAGATACTTATAAGTAGTAAGCTCCCTTAGTCCCATAGGTCCGCGGGCGCCGAGCTTTTGAGTAGAAATACCCATCTCGCAACCAAGACCGAATTCCTCTCCGTCGGTAAAGCGTGTTGAAGCGTTAATATAAACGGCGGAGCTATCAATATTTTTAGCAAAATAATCTTTTGAAAATTTGTCATTTGAAAGGATGGCTTCGCTGTGTCCCGTTGAGTGAGCGGTAATATGCTCTACCGCTTCTTTTACATCCTTAACGCACTTAACTGCCAGAATATAATCGAGAAATTCGGTATCGAAATCCGTGTCTTTAGCGGGGGTGCCGTCAATGATTACAGCGCTCTTTTCGCAAAGGCGAAGTTCTACGGGTATAAGGCCCTTTTCTTTTCTATCATCTACCAATAACTTTTTAAGTTTCGGCAAAAATTCCTTCGCTTTTTCGTGGTCGATAAGCAAAACTTCCTCGGCATTGCAAACGCTGGGGCGACTTGTTTTGGCATTTTCGATGATGGAAAGGGCCATAGAAGTGTCTGCCGATTTTTCGATATAAATATGGCATATGCCCGTACCTGTTTGAATGCAGGGAACGGTAGCGTTATTAACACAAGCGTTAATAAGTCCCGCGCCGCCTCTTGGAATCAGAAGGTCTATGAATCCGTTCGCCTTCATAAGAGCGGTAGCGCTTTCCCTTGTTGTGTCGGTAACGAGATTTACGGCGTTTTCGGTAACACCCGCTTTATTAAGACCCTTTTTGAGAGCGGCAACTATGGCAGAAGCCGAAAGAAACGCTTCTTTGCCACCGCGAAGCACACAAACATTACCGCTTTTTAAAGCGAGCGCCGCGGCATCGCTTGTAACGTTGGGGCGGCTTTCGTAAATTATGGCGATAACGCCCATAGGCACGGAAATTTTTTGAATTTTAAGCCCATCGTTTCTCGTGTGCTCCTCTAAAATATGACCTACGGGGTCGGGGAGGGCTACTACTTGTCTTATGCCGTTTGCCATACCTTTAATTCTATCTTCCGTCAAAAGAAGTCGGTCTATCATAACGTCGGAAATAACGCCTCGTGCTTTTTCAACATCTTTTAGGTTGGCGGCAAGAATTAAATCGGTATCTTCTAAAAGGGCATCTGCCATAGAAGATAAAGCAGCGTTTTTTTGGTCTTCAGAAAGACAGGAAATTTCTCTTACTGCCGCTTTTGCGGCGGTTAACATATCAATCATTTTTTCCTCCGGAAAATGTGGTACCAACGGCTTTGCCATCAAGAATATCATAAAGATTTGCAGGGCGGTTTCCATTGGCTATTATCATATCGCAACCCGCGGCGGTACAAATTTTAGCGGCTTCAAGTTTGGTAGTCATACCGCCTGTACCTTGTCCCAAAACGCTCTCGCCGCCAAGGGCAAGAACATTTTCATCAATTTTATCTATATGGGAAATAAGGGTGGCATTTTTATCTTTGTGTGGGTCGGCGGTGAAAAGCCCGTCAATATCCGAAAGCAGAATAAGTTTTTCGGCGCTGATGCTTTTAGCAACTATAGCGGCCAAAGTATCGTTATCCCCGATACCGAGTTCTTCGGTGGCAACGGTATCGTTTTCATTTATAATGGGAATGACATTAAGCTCCAGAAGACGATTCAAGGTATTTTTAAAGTTTGAATGCCTGTTCTCATCGGCTATATCTTCACCCGTTATAAGAAGTTGGGCGACCGTAAGATTATATTCGCTGAAAATCTTATCGTATGTATACATAAGTTCGCACTGACCTACAGCAGCCGCGGCCTGCTTGGTTGGAATATCTTCAGGTCTTTTTATAAGACCGAGTTTTCCAACGCCCATTCCGATAGCGCCCGAAGATACTAAAGTAATATCGTTACCCGCGTTTTTAATATCGCTTATAATTTTGCAAAGTTCTTCTACAAGGCGTATATTAAGATGTCCCGTAGGGTGAGCCAGAGTGCTTGTGCCTATTTTCACTACTAATCGCATAAAATTTTCTCCCATAAAGAAATATAGAAATATAAATATATAAGAGCATTATAGTACATTATTTATAAAAATTAAAGATATTTTTTAAAAAACTCCCGAAAAAATCGGGAGTTTTAATTATTCTTCCTTAATTACGAAGGAGAAATCGATATATCCGTTTTCACATTCGGCGGAAATGTTCTTAATCAGATTGTTTGTAACGATATTTGTATTCTCAAAGGCGAGGGGAATAATGTCTTTGTTTTCAAGAATTTTAGTTTGTATATCCCCTAAATTTCCGCCTTCACTGATGCCGAAATGGGATAAATAATCCTTTTCATCGGTAGTTTTGCAAACTATGGGGAAAACGGCAAAGGGTAGGGTTTTAGAGGTGAGTTCGCCTTGAAGGGCGGAAAGGTTATCCGAGGATTCAATATTGGCAAAAACGCTTAGGTTTTGTTGCCAATGTCCCGCAATGGAGGTAACAAGAGGTTTAATGTTCTCATCACCGTAATAATAAAGGGTGGTTTTCGGGAAACGGGTGCTCCCGCTTTCTTTAATGGCCGCCGATATAAAACGCTTGGAACGGTTAATGTTATATGAAGTAAAACCAACCTTAGATATCAAATGGTCGGGGGAGAGGATGGCGGGATAAATGGTATCCGCCGCCGTAAATCCACTTATAAGTTCGCTTTCATATACCTCGGAGCTTACGGCCGAAGCAAATGCGTTTTTAAGGTCGGGGGTGAAGTCATCACCTATGGTCATTACCCAACAAATATTCTGAAATGATATGGTAATAAGCCCTTCTTCGCTGGCCTTATCCATCAGAGAGTTATCAATAAAGGCAATATCGGCTGTTTCTTCGCATAAAAGCGCAAATGCGCCCTCTTCTCTTTGCGAGAAAAATACAGCGTTATTCTGCGCCGAAAATGCGCCGTTATATTCTTTGTTTTTATAAAGGCGAATACCGAAATCTTCGGTGTTCCACTTTCCTATGTAGTATGAGCCGTTGGATAAAATCGCCGTTCTTTCAAGACCGTATTTACCAACCGTACCCTCAAAAAATTCCTCGCTGCAAGGCATACAAATTGAGGTCGTGAGGGTGTTTAAAAAGTTTCTGTCCTCACGGGCGAGGGTGATTACGAAGGTATATTCATCGGGGGCTTCAACACCCAAAGAGGAAACTTCTTTTTCACCGTTATATATGGCTTCGGCATTTTCAATGGAAAAAAGGCGGTGAACGAATGGGGCCTTAGTTTTCGGGTTTACCGCCCGTTCGAAAGCATAAAGAAAATCATAGGATGAAACGGGGCTTCCGTCACTCCATTTTGCATCTCTTCGAAGATTAAATGTATATGTAAGATCGTTTACGCCGTAACTCTGGCAAACGCCGTTTTCTATATGTCCATCCTCGCTTTTGCGAAGAAGTCCCTCATAAATATTGCGCACCACCATCAGTTCTATATCCGTAGAGGCAACCTGAGGGTCAAGGGTAACGGGAATTTCGTTAACCTCAAAATAAATGGTGGCATCAAGGTGACTCTTTCCGCAACCCGAAACGCAGGGCGCCATAAGTATAACCGCAAGGATAAGCGCAGTAAGTTTTAAAAACTTCATATAAAACTCTCCGAAAGCAATATAATTTCTTATATATTATATTCCATTTTTCGACCTTTTTCAACAGTTATTATAACTGTCAAGAAAAATACTTGACAGATGAATATGACTGTGCTATAATACGGACTGCAAAGAAAAACACTTGACAGATGGAGGGGTTTCTATGCCGAAGGACCTTTATATAAGCGCTCTTTTGGATGTTTACGGAAAGTTTTTAAACGAAAAGCAGAGAACCCTTGCCGAATATTATTATAATGATGATCTATCTCTCGGTGAGATCGCCGAAAATGAAGGTATCACCCGTCAAGGAGTTAATGATTTTATTAAAAGAGCCAAGGCGCAACTTTATAAAATGGAAGAAGATTGCGGATATTGCGAAAAGTTTATAAAACTTCGCGCTCTTGCCGATAATCTTAAGTCGGGCGATGAATCTGCAAAGGCAGAAATGATAGATATAATAGAAAATATTTAAAAGGAGGGGCAGTATGGGTTTCGATAGTTTAACCGAAAAACTTGGCGGAGTATTTAAGAAGCTTCGCAATAAAGGTAAACTTTATGAAAGCGATGTTAAAGAGGCAATGCGTGAAGTCCGTCTTGCCCTTTTAGAAGCCGATGTTAACTATAAGGTGGCTAAAGATTTTACTAATTCAGTTGCCGAAAAATGCATAGGCGCAGGCGTTTTAGAGAGTTTAACAGCCGCTCAGATGGTGGTTAAGATAGTTAAGGATGAACTTACCGCCCTTATGGGTAGCGAACAAGCGCGACTTAAAACCGCGCCCAAAATACCTACCGTAATAATGATGTGCGGTCTTCAAGGTTCCGGTAAAACCACCCATTCGGCAAAACTTGCAAAACTTTTGCGTTCTCAGGGTCATAGACCGATGCTTGTGGCCTGCGATATATATCGTCCCGCCGCTATAGAGCAGTTAAAGGTTGTTGGTAAAGCGGTTGATGCCCCCGTTTTTGAAATGGGCACCGAAAAGCCTGAAAAAATCGCGGTAGAAGCCATTAAGTATGCAAGAGATTACGGCCACGATTATGTTATTTTGGATACTGCGGGCCGTCTTCATATTGATGAAGAACTTATGGATGAACTTATTCGAATAACCCGCGCGGTAGAGGTTAATAATATCCTTCTTGTAATCGACTCAATGGTCGGTCAGGATGCGGTTAATATAGCCAAGGCCTTTAATGATATTCTTGAAATTGATGGCGTTATTCTTACAAAACTTGATGGCGATACAAGGGGCGGCGCCGCCCTTTCCGTTAAGGCCGTAACGGGTAAACCCATTATGTTTGCGGGCGTGGGTGAAAAACTTGATGAACTTGAGGAGTTCCACCCCGATAGAATGGCAACGAGAATTCTCGGAATGGGTGATGTTTTATCCCTTATCGAAAAGGTCGAAAATGAAATCGATGAAAAAAAGGCGGAGGAAACTGCCCGTCGGCTTCAAGAAAATAAATTTGATATGAATGACCTACTCGACCAGTTCGGTCAGATTAAAAAGATGGGCAGTTTAAAGAGCGTCCTTTCTATGATTCCGGGTATGGATAGGCAGGTAAAGGATGCCGATATCGATGATAGGCAGATGTTAAGGGTTGAGGCCATTATTAAATCAATGACCAAAAAGGAAAGAGCTAAACCCGAAATTATCAATGCTTCAAGAAGACGCAGAATTGCCGCAGGTTGCGGTCTTACGGTTGAAGATGTTAACCGACTTTTGCGCCAATATGAGCAGATGAAAAAGATGTTTAAGCAGATGAACAAACCCGGCGCCAAGCGTAAAATGATGCGCGGCATGGGTGGTATGGGCGGTTTCGGCCCAGGTAACTTTGGTTTATAAGGTATAAATTCCTTATTAAATAAATAATTTAAATATTTTTATGGAGGTGCAGTAAAATGGCAGTAAAAATCAGACTTCGCAGAATGGGCGCTAAAAAAGCTCCTTTCTACCGTGTAGTTGTAGCTGATTCCAGATTCCCCCGCGATGGTCGTTTCATCGAGGAAATCGGTCACTATGACCCCACTAAAGACCCCGCTATCGTAGAAATCGATGCAGAAAAGGCAAAGAAGTGGATATCTAACGGCGCTCAGCCCACCGATACCGTTAAGGCCTTACTTAAGAAGAACGGCGTTCTTTAATAGGAGATAATTATGAAGGAACTTCTTATTGCTATTGCAAAAGGGCTTGTTGAAGAACCCGATGCAGTAAATGTAACCGTCGATGAAATTAACGAAGAAGGCGTTATTGTTTATCACCTTAAGGTTGCTGAGGGTGATATGGGCAGAGTCATCGGCAAACAGGGAAGAATTGCCAAGGCAATCCGTACCGTTATGCGTTCTGCCGCTATCCGTAACGACCAGAAAATCGCAGTAGAAATCGACTAATCAGCCCAAAATCCGATTTGGTTTAAGGGCTTTGGATAACGGGGAGAAATCCCCGTTAAAACGTGAATCCATACCCCAGAGCATCTGGGGTATTTACATATATTTTAAATTTTGGAGAAATTCTATGAAGAAGGAATTTTTAGAGGTAGGCCAGATAGTCGGCACCCACGGCGTCAGAGGTGGTATGCGGGTTAAACCCTGGTCGGATGACAGCGACTTTTTAAGTGATTTTAAAAGGGTATATATAGGTAACGGCGAAACCGAATATAAAATTGCATCCGCCAAGGCCCACGGTAAGGTAACCCTTCTGGATATTAAGGGTGTTGACAGTATCGAAAAAGCCGAAGCTTTACGCGGTAAAGTTTTGCTTGTAAAAAGGGATGATATTTCCCTTCCCGAAGGCAGATATTTTGTTGATGAACTTGTGGGCTGCAGTGTTACCGATGCTGATACGGGCGTGTGCCTTGGCATCATTACCGATGTTTCCAAAACGGGAGCCAACGATGTCTGGCATATAACAAGGGATGGTGAAGAATATCTTGTTCCCGCAATACCTGATGTTATTGTGAGCGTGGATGTTGAGAAAGAAATCGCGGTTTTAAGACCTCTTAAAGGAATTTTTGATGATGAAGATTGATATAATGACTCTTTTCCCCGAAATGTGTGAAGCGGTGCTTAATGAAAGCATAATCGGCAGAGCAAGAAAGAGCGGCAAGGTGGAGATAAATTGCACCAATATCCGTGATTTTTCGGGAAATAAGCATAATAAGGTTGATGATATGCCCTATGGCGGCGGTATGGGTATGGTAATGGCCGCTTCCCCGATTTATGATTGTTATAAGAGTTTATACGGCGAAGATGAACCAAAACCCCATTTAATTTACCTTTCCCCCAAGGGTAAAACCCTTACTCAAAAAAGGGTTGTAGAACTTTCGAAACTTGATAGAATAGTTCTGCTTTGCGGTCATTATGAGGGTATAGATGAAAGGGTTATCGAAGAAATCGTCGATGAAGAAATTTCGGTGGGCGATTATGTGGTAACGGGCGGAGAACTTCCTGCCCTTATAGTTGCCGATGCGGTTTGCCGAATGCTTCCGGGTGTCCTTTCAGACCAGCTTTGTTTTGAGGAAGAAAGCCACTTTGGCGGCGCCCTTGAGTATCCTCAGTATACCCGCCCTGCAGAGTGGAAGGGAAAAGAGGTGCCCGAAGTTTTGCTTTCGGGTAATCACGCCGAGATAGCAAAATGGCGAAGAAAACAGCAACTTATTATAACCCGCGAACGCCGACCTGATTTGTACGAAAAAATCGAACTTACAAAACAGGATAAGAAAATCCTCGAAAAATAAAAATCTTGTCGAAAAAATGAAAAAATTCAACAAATATTCGAGCAAAACCAACTTAAATATTGGAAAAATATTAGAAGTTAGTAACAAAATGTTGACTATTTCATTAAATGTGGTATAATAAGTATTGCTTTGAAACACAGTTTTTTCGAAAAGGAGATTTCATCATGTGTGTTAAAGATGTAGTTATCAAAAATCAGGTTGGTTTACATGCCCGTCCTGCCACATTCTTCATCCAGAAAGCAAATGAATATAAATCTTCTATCTGGGTTGAGAAGGATGAGCGTAAGGTAAATGCAAAGAGTCTTTTGGGCGTTCTTTCCCTTGGAATCATCGGCGGCGCTACAATCAAGATTATTGTTGACGGCAGCGATGAAAAGGAAGCATTAGAAGGCCTTGTAGCCCTTGTAGAGTCTGGCTTTGCCGACTAATTAAAACAAAATAAAAATAATCGGCCGAAACAACAACGGCTTCGGCCGATTACATATATCCGGGTGTGGCGCAGCTGGTAGCGCGCTTGACTGGGGGTCAAGAGGCCGCAGGTTCAAGTCCTGTCACTCGGACCAAGGAAAACCGCCAAATTCCTTTATTTAAAGGGGTTTGGCGGTTTTTTGTTATTTTTAAAAATTTTCGCAAATTCTTAAAAATTTTTTTCTATTTCACCACGTATTTCACCATAAAAACAACGCTTGATAACTATACACGGCTTTGCCGTTAATGTTGAAAGCAAACGGCTTTTTAAGCGGCTAAACTTTTTAAAATATTGAATACAAGATAAATTATTGACAATTAGGGAATATTATGTTATTATGATATTGTTAAAATATTAACAATCGTTTCGAACAACTGTTAACCCGAAAGGAGAATGCGAAATGGATAATAAAAATTATTTAATCGTAGATAGCGTTGAGAAACTTGAAGAAGCTATCGCACGCACAAGAAATGCGCAAAAAGTTTTTGCGACCTATACGCAAGAACAGGTTGATAAAATTTTCTTGGCTGCCGCTTCCGCCGCAAACAAGGAGAGAATTCCCTTGGCGCGAATGGCGGTTGAAGAAACGGGAATGGGTATTGTAGAGGACAAAGTTATCAAGAATAACTACGCTTCAGAATATATCTATAACGCCTATAAAGACACCAAAACTTGCGGCGTTATTGAAGAGGATAAGCAGTATGGCATCAAGAAAATTGCCGAGCCCATCGGCGTGGTTGCCGCGGTTATTCCTACTACCAACCCTACATCTACCGCGATTTTTAAGTGCTTGCTTGCACTGAAGACCAGAAATGCCATTATCATTTCTCCTCACCCTCGCGCTAAAAACAGCACCATCGCCGCCGCAAAACTTGTTCTCGAAGCAGCGGTCAAGGCAGGCGCTCCCGAAGGTATAATTGATTGGATTGACGTTCCATCCCTCGAAATGACCAATACCGTAATGAAGGAAGCCGATATTATTCTTGCTACGGGCGGTCCCGGTATGGTAAAGGCGGCATATTCAAGCGGCAAGCCCGCTCTGGGAGTTGGCGCAGGCAATACCCCTGCAATTATTGATGAGAGCGCAGATATTCTTCTTGCAGTTAACTCAATAATTCACTCCAAAACCTTCGATAACGGTATGATTTGCGCTTCCGAGCAGTCGGTTATAGTTCTTGAAGGTATATATGATGAAGTAAAACGTGAATTTGCAAACCGCGGTTGCTATATTCTCAATGCTGAGGAAACCGAAAAGGTCAGAAAGACCATTATCATTAACGGGGCATTAAATGCTAAAATCGTTGGTCAGTCTGCCGCTAAAATTGCAGAACTTTCAGGCGTTTCGGTACCCGAAGGCACTAAAATTTTAATCGGCGAAGTAGAAAGCGTAGAAATTTCCGAGGAATTTGCTCACGAGAAATTAAGTCCCGTTCTTGCTATGTATAAAGCGAAGGACTTTGGCGATGCGCTGGATAAAGCAGAAAAACTCGTTGAGGATGGCGGTTTCGGCCATACATCCAGTGTATATCTTAACGAGGTTACAGAAGGCGAAAAATTAAATGCTTTCGCCGCCCGTATGAAGACCTGCCGTATTCTTGTTAATACTCCTTCGGCTCACGGCGGTATCGGTGACCTTTATAACTTTAAACTTGCTCCGTCGCTAACACTCGGTTGTGGCTCTTGGGGAGGCAATAGTGTTTCCGAAAACGTTGGTGTTAAGCACCTATTAAATATTAAAACAGTAGCAGAAAGAAGGGAAAATATGCTTTGGTTCAGAGCTCCCGAAAAGGTTTATATAAAGAAAGGATGCTTACCCGTAGCTCTCGATGAACTTCGCACGGTAAGAAATGCCAAGAGGGCCTTTATCGTAACCGATACCTTCCTTTATGAAAACGGATATACAAAGCCCATCACCGATAAACTCGATGAGATGGGCATCGTTCACACCACCTTCTTTGATGTTCAACCCGACCCAACCCTTAAAAACGCACAGGACGGCGCTAAACAGATGGCGGCATTCAAACCCGATACCATCATCGCTTTAGGCGGCGGCTCGGCTATGGATGTGGCGAAGATTATGTGGGTGCTTTATGAACATCCGGAAGTTGACTTTATGGATATGGCAATGCGCTTTATTGATATCCGTAAGCGTATTTACACCTTCCCGAAGATGGGCGAAAAGGCATACTTTATTGCCGTTCCTACTTCTGCAGGTACCGGCTCTGAAGTTACTCCCTTTGCCGTTATTACCGATGGTGAAACGGGAGTGAAATACCCCCTCGCTGACTACGAACTCCTTCCTAATATGGCAATCATTGATACCGATTTCCATATGAGCGCGCCTAAAGGACTTACCGCCGCTTCGGGTATAGATGCAGTTACCCATGCAGTTGAGGCCTATGCCGCAATGCTTGCTACCGATTATACCGATGGACTTGCTCTCGGAGCTTTAAAGAATATCTTTAAGTATTTACCCCGCGCTTATGAAAACGGTCAAACCGATATAGAAGCCCGCGAAAAGATGGCTAACGCCGCAACAATGGCAGGTATGGCATTCGCAAATGCCTTCCTCGGCGTTTGTCACTCTATGGCTCATAAGCTTGGCGCATTCCACCATCTGCCTCACGGTGTTGCCAATGCTCTTATGATTGAAGAAGTTATCCGCTTTAATGCAAGTGAATCTCCCGCAAAAATGGGTACTTTCTCTCAGTATGACCATCCCCATACCCTCGCTCGTTATGCTGAAATTGCCGATGGTTTGGGTCTTGGCGGCAATAGTGACGAAGAAAAACTTGAAAATCTTATAAAGGCCATCAATGACCTTAAGGCAAATGTTGGAATTAAGGAAACCATTAAGGATTACGGTATTGATGAAAAGAACTTCCTCGATAATCTTGACCTAATGGTAGAGCAGGCATTCGATGACCAGTGCACAGGCGCTAACCCCCGTTATCCATTGATGAGCGAAATCAAGCAGATGTATCTCAATGCTTATTACGGCAAACATTTCGTTGAAGCCGAAAAACCTACGGCAGACCATCTTGCAAGAGAGTGATATGGAGGAAACAGTGATGAAATTTGATAAAGTAATTGCAGTAAGAAATAATAAAACAGTTTACCGCGAAAAAGATAAATGCATTAAGGTTTTTGATGCGGATTATTCCAAGGCCGATGTCTTAAATGAGGCGCTTAATCAAGCGCGAATCGAGGAAACGGGTCTTAATATTCCTAAGATTTCAGAGGTAACAATGGTTGATGGAAAATGGGCTATCGTATCCGAGTTTATAGAAGGCATTACCCTTGCGCAACTTATGGAAGAAAATCCCGATAAGAAGGATGAATATCTTGAAATTTTAGTCGACCTTCAGCTTTTAGTTCATTCTAAAAAAAGTCCTCTGCTTAATAAACTTAAGGATAAAATGAACCGTAAGATTTCGGAGACCGAACTTGATGCTACTACCCGTTATGAACTTCATACTCGCCTTGAAGGTATGCCCAAGCATAAGAAGGTTTGTCACGGTGACTTTAACCCTTCCAATATAATTATAGCGAAGGATGGAACGCCCTATATCCTTGACTGGTCTCACGCCACCCAAGGTAACGCTTCCGCCGATGCTGCCCGCACCTATCTTTTATTTTGTCTCGATGGGGATGAGGAAGGCGCTAAAAAGTATCTTGATTTATTCTGCAAAAAGAGCAACACCGCGAAGCAATATGTTCAGAAATGGATGCCAATTGTTGCCGCTTCGCAGTCGGTAAAAGGCAACGAACACGAAAGAGAATTTTTGCTTTCCTGGGTTGATGTTGTAGATTACGAATAATTGATTTAAAAGAACGGCGCGGTATAGTGCCGTTCTTGAATTTTTATGGGCAAAAATCGCTTAAAATCTACGTCTCATAGAGTTTTGAAAAAAATTACAAATCTTGCTAAAAGTCGTTGCAATTAGGGATGGTTTATGATAGAATGAACTCGAATAAAACGCAAAGGAGAGCGTATTATGATTGAATTTAAAAACAGATTACCCGGAATGAATGTTGATGGTAACCATAACGGTACATACAACAACGTTGAGGTGGGCTTCCCCTCAATTCTCACCACCAAAGATTCTAAACTTGGTATGTTTATGTATCGCCTTCGCAACAGCATTATTCACGAAAGAAGATTGGTTTTTGTTGATGGTAAAATTCTTATGTGCAACATTAACTGGATTCGTGACCACGTTCATATTATGAAGGCAATGCGCCATTGGGATTATAATCTTCATTCCTTCCTTAACTTTATTATCGATACCCAGAGAGAAGACGGTCAGTTCTATGAACTTATTAAGCAGTATGATGACGGTCACTGGAGATTTGTAAACGAAGATTGCCGCATTATGTATCCCGAAGATAACCAGACTCTTGTTCGTTTGGAACTCGAGGCAGATATCGAATATCTTGTTGTTGAAGGCGCTATGTACCTTTACCGCACAACAGGGGACGATGAGTGGCTTAAAAAGGTGCTTCCAAAACTTGAAAAGAGTATTGATTATATGACCAGTAACGCTAAGCGTTGGGATGCGGAGCACGGTCTTTGCAAGCGTGCGTTTACCATTGATACTTGGGACTTTACCCCCCGCCCCGATGCAAGTTACAATAGAAGAATCGAAGAAGATACTCCTATGTCCATTATGCATGGCGATAATTCGGGCGTTTATCAGGCAATGAATCAGCTCGCCTGGTTTAACCGTCGCCTCGGTAATGAGGAAAAGGCAAAGGATTGGGAGAGAAGAGCCGAAGAGCTTAAGGCAAATATGTTTAAGCATCTTTGGAACGGTGACTTCTTTATGCATCAGCTCCACCTTAACCACGAGGGTATAGATAAACTTGAAAGAGAAAGAATTTCTCTCTCTAACCCCTATGATATTAACCGCGGCGTAACAAACCTCGAAGAATCAAGAAAGATTATCGAAGAGTATATGCGCAGAAAAGAAACCACCGATATGTTTGCCGAGTGGTTTAGCATTGACCCGCCCTATGAGTGTTACGGCGGAAAACTCCCCGGTCAATATGTAAACGGCGCTATTTCTCCCTTCACCGCAGGTGAGCTTGCCAAGGCAGCTTTCAATAACGGTTATGAAGAATACGGTTGGGATATCATCACTCGATTTATGAAGCTTGTTGAGCGCGATGATGTTGCATACTTCCTTTATAATCCCGATTCTACTCCTCAGCCCGATGGCGGACCAAGCGCTTGGGGCGCTGCCGCATTCTTAAGCGCCGTTGATGAAGCGTTGGCAGGTCTTAACGATGTGGGCGTAAACTATGATGAAATCTACTTTACCCCCCGTTTCCCCGTTACAGAGTATAAGGAACTTCGTTACTTTACGGGTTATGAAGTAAGTCAGGCAATGGTTGATCTTCGCTATATCCTTAAGGATGAAGGTATGAGATACGACCTTTATTCTCCCGCTAAAAAGGTTAAGTGCCATATTCTTCTTCCTAAAGATAAGAATTGTTCTAAAGTATTTGTAAACGATAAAGAGTATGCCTTTACCACATCTACTGTCGGCGAATCCAATTATGTTGATTTCGAAATTCTCGAAACTACAGGTAAGGATATTATCGAAGTAATGTTCTAATTAAAAAACAAAATCCACCCGAAATTTCGGGTGGATTTTTTATGCCTTCATTTAATTACATTCGGCCGTAAGAGGACCTGCCAATTCTTTAAGATAGAATAGCTTGCCCGGTAGGGTCGGAATATAGGTTGAGGTTATATGTCTTGAAGGGCCGTAGTGAAGGGTGGTCAAAAAGCTCATACCTTGCCACTGCATACCTCTTCCTAAAACGCCGTCTGCGCCGCCGATTATAAAATCTGCTTGCATAAATAGACCGGGGCCTATAGTATTTGCTCTGCAAGGAACTAAAGTGGTGCGGCTTTTGAAACTTGTAAGGGCGTTTTGCTCAATGGTCAAGGGATGAAGTTTGGCGCCTATTCTGTAATTTTGCTTGAGCCATTCTTCTTCGCTTTCAAATTCCTCACCAAAGTGCGGTTCCCAGAATGCGATGTGACACATTCTGCCTATACCGAAAACAAGAAGCAATTTTGCGCCCTCGGCTTTGAGTTTGGCAATTTTTTCGGGATATGTAGGAAGATTTTCCTTGGTTGCAAAATTTCTCTGTTCGGGGGGTATTGTATTTTCGCCCAATTTATCGAAAAATGCCTGCTTCATACTAAATTCAAAGGATGCAGGATTATCTGAAGAAAGGGTATTGCCCTCGCTATCCGACCATTCATCCATATTGAAGGTATAAACATGGTCGCACTTGGTGTTCCAAGCTTTGAGAAAATATACCGCCCATTTATACATTCCCATAGGTCCTACGGGGAGAATTATTGCAAGTTTTTCCCCATTATCGCGGGCGGTTTTGATTTTAAGTGCGATTTCGTGACCCATAAGGGTATCAAAATCATTTACGTTTTCACACTCCACGGGGGTGAAATCTTTATGCCAAAAATTTTCTCTATTTACGCCTTTTTCACAACAATCGTCGATTTTCGCCATATCCCAGCCCGCAGGATAGAAACCCTCAAGCATACTTTCTTTAACTGTACTTAAAAAATCCATATTAATATATAAGTTCCTTTCTGATTTTTTCGACCATAGGAGAACCGTATTCACAAATCTGATACGCCTCGGCAAATCGGATTTGCTTTCCTCTTTTCTTACCGTAGGTTTTTATAAGCTCTTTTCTGAAACGAGCGGCGGTTTTGGCAAAATCAACGGCATATCCGCGGGTGAAAGCCAGAACCTCTTTGTCCGCATATTTTTTAGATAAATCCATACCTTTAAGCCACTCAAAGCGCTCTTCGGATGTTTTGGGAACGGTTTCGCCAAAGGTGTAAGGTAGCCACTCGTAGACCTGCGAATCGTTTATATCGGCGATTTTAAGTTTGGTTTCAACCTCGTCATCGATATCTACTACAATATCTCCTCTAAAATCGGGGTCGCGGAAGTTATCCTCGTTATACATAATAATCGGCATTTCTCTCATAGCAGGCGAATCGGGACATTCGTGGGGAACTACCAGCATATATGATGCATCCATAACAAGTTGCCCCGAAGCTCTATGGTCGGCGTGGTAATCGTTGGGGCGGTGCGCTATAACCAAATCGGGCGAAAACTCTCTTATATATCGGATAAGGCGTCGGCGGGTTTCAAGGTCGGCAACGAGGGAACAGTCATTCATATCACTCCAGATATCGTATGTAATACCAAGAAGCTCGGCTACCTTTGCTGATTCCTTAGCCCTCTTTGCGGAGGTTTCTTCAGGAGTCATAATATGATGACCGCCGCACCCGTTACACATGCTTAAAAATTTTACTTCGTGGCCTTTTTTAACGAGCTTGTGGGCAAGGCCACCGCAACGGAACTCGTTATCGTCCTGATGGGCGCCAATCATTAAAACTTTCATATATTTCCTCCTTTGAAAATGATGAAGATTTAACTATTTTTCCAATATTGGTTGACATATTTATAAGTTTATTATACAATAATTCCACTAACGCTGTTTATTATATGTTTTGAAAAATTTAACAAAAATTCCGCAGGTGATAATATGCAACCTTTGATTTCGGTGAATAATACCCTGAATATATTCGGATTTCATAATATTTATTACTTTGAATTTGATAAAAACCATTCTCACCCTTTAGAAAAACACGATTTTTGGGAGATGGTTTATGTTGATATGGGCACCATTGTTGCGGTGGGGGAAAATGAGCAATTTAACCTTCAGGAAGAACAGGTTATTTTTCGTGAGCCGGGGGAGTCTCACGCTCATATATCCAATTCGAAAAATTCAAGCAATTTATTGGTGGTATCCTTTTCTAGTGATAGTAGTTGTATGGAATTTTTCAAAGATAATAAGGTTTTTACCCTCGATAAGCATAGCAAAATGCTGCTTTCTTTATTTGTTAATGAAGCGGGATTGGCTCTTGGGAAAATACCTTACTACTACCATGATATAAGTCCCTTGGATTTTTCGGGGGAGGCCTTTGGCGCTTCGCAACTCATGGAAAATCATTTTATCGAGTTTTTAATAAAACTGATGCGAAAAAATGTTGTCGCCGAAGATAGAACACCTGCCTTAAATCAAGAAAAAGAACTATCCAAACCCGAAATGATAGCGGAATATCTTCAGACGCATATATATGAAAAATTGACCCTTAGTAAACTTTGTGATAAATTTTTTATGCAAAAATCTCAAATCAGCGCCCTTTTTAAATCTCATACAGGCAAAAGCCCGATGAAATATTTTTCGCTTCTTAAAATAGATGAGGCAAAAAAACTGCTTCGCGATAATGAATTATCGGTAAGCGAAATATCCGATATACTTAACTATTCCGATATTTACAGTTTTTCAAGGGCCTTTAAGGTATCTACGGGGTTTTCGCCTACGGAGTATAAAAAAAGCATCTCGCATTATATGGAAGAATAAGAAAAAGAGTTGTTGCCGTTTGCAACAACTCTTTTTAATCGTTTACTCTAATACTTTTCTATAGTAATCATATCCAATAATATTTTTAGCGTAACTGAACTTGGCCCTAACAAGTTTATGAACGGCATTTATATATTTATCGTCAACCGTTACATTTTCGTTTGGTATAAAGGTCTTGGTTGATGCTTCGTATCTTCCCGCCTCGGTTATCCAACTGTAATTCGCGAAAACAACCAAGGGCATAGAAGTTGAAACCTTATCCGCCGAATAGTTTTCGGCGAATATATCTCTGCCCGAATAGAGCCGCGAATCGTATGGAATATCAAAAAGATTATTGATGGTTGGAACTATATCAATGGCCGAGCAGGGAGTATCCACGATAACGGGCTCCTTCATAGAACCGCTCCAGATAATAAGGGTGTTTTTATAACGGGAGGTATCCCCGTCCTTATCGTTAATGCCGGAAAGAACGTTATAGTAATCAACGTCAGTCTCAACCAGCCCGTAAGGATAGTGGTCCTGCCCCATAACGATTACCGTATCATCGGCAATACCCGCTTCTTCCAATTTCTTAACGAGAGAAGAAAGGGCATATTCCAAATCGAGATTACAAGCGATATATGCCTGCACCTGTTCGGGAGCATCGGGCATATATGCCTCGATTACTTCTCGGTGCCTTCTCGACATAGCGTTGGAGCCCCATTTATAATTGGCGTGACCGCTGACGGTCATATAATAAGCGTGGAATTTCTGCCCGTTTTCGACATAATCATTTATATATTGGTCAGCGGTGGCATTTATCATTTCAAGGTCGGAACAAGGCCACTCGGTAGATGAAAGCTCAAGACCGCCTTTTATTCCCTTATAGTCATAGCCAAGATTAGGATGGGTCAGATGGCGGTTATAGTAGGTATAGGTATTATTGTGATATGCCAAAGTTTTATATCCCATTTTGCTCATAGTATGACCGAGGGAAACGGGCATATACTTGCCTATACTTGCCGCAAAAGCGGGTTTGCCGTTTACCCAGGTGGGAATAATGCCCGTCATCACCGCAAATTCGCCGCCCGTAGTGGACTGAGTCCAGTCGGGTTGATAGTAATTATTAAATACGAATCCTTCGTTGGCCAATTTATATAGGGTTGGGGTGAGTTCTTTGTCGATTACATAGGAAGAAAACGCCTCGGCGGTTATAAGAATTAAATTTTTATCCTTAAAATAACCTGAATATTCATTCTTCTGAGAGGGGGTAAGAGAGCCGAAGTAATTATGCATTGATTTGATTGTGCCATCGGTTTCTCCCGCATCGAGAGCGGCAAAATCTATATCGAGGGTATTATATTGGGGTTCAATATCTTCGCTATCGGTCTTTTGACTGTCATCTTCATCCGAAACAATATCATCAAGGTCGATTTGAGGGGCTTCGGGAGTGCCGAAAATAGCATAGGTGGTTTCAAGTCGGAGGGATGTAAATGCGCCAAACTTTGGAATTGCCGCATCGGCGGAGAAACTATATGTGTAAAAATCCTTATCGCTTCCAAATCGGGAAAGCATTCCGCCAGAAATTTGGAAAATTATAAGCAAAATAAGAACCGTAATTTTAACGCTTAAATCCCTCTTTTCATCGGGGATAATCTGTTTTCTGAAAATTATAAATAAAACGAGGGGCAAAAGAGAAAGCAGAATGAAGGGAAGTCCCGAAATAATGCAGGATATAATATTTCCAAAGAATTCGCCGACAACTCCGCCCGCCATTTCCTTCATATAGGTAAAGGAAAAATAGGTTTTAAAAAACTCTTTGCAGCAATATTCTACGCAGGTATAAACAGTACCGAAGGATATGGCGG
>JAZNFF010000109.1:0-15306 GCA_045588995.1 Acutalibacteraceae bacterium | reverse complement strand
CCCGGAGATACCGTAGTTAGAGATTGCGGCGGTCTTCATAAGTTTACCACTTGGGATGGACCCATTTTAACCGATAGCGGCGGATTTCAGGTTTTTTCCCTTGCTAAACTTCGCAAAATAGAAGAAGAGGGCGTTACCTTTTCAAGCCATATCGATGGCCGCAAGATTTTTATGGGACCTGAAGAGAGTATGCAAATTCAGTCAAATTTGGGCTCTACTATCGCTATGGCCTTTGATGAATGCGTTGAAAATCCCGCAACCCACGCCTATTCCAAAGCATCCTGCGAACGAACAACCCGTTGGCTTAAGCGTTGCAAGGATAAAATGCAGGAATTAAACTCTCTCCCAACCACCATAAACCGTGAGCAGATGCTCTTCGGCATAAATCAGGGTTGCACATTTAATGATTTACGCGCCGAGCATATGAAACAAATTGCCGAACTTGATTTGGATGGTTATGCCATAGGCGGACTTGCAGTCGGTGAGCCCACAGAGGTTATGTATTATGTAATCGAAAATGTAACCCCCATTATGCCTAAAGATAAAATCAGATATCTTATGGGTGTTGGCACCCCCCTTAATATTCTCAATGCGGTGGAAAGAGGAGTAGACCTCTTTGATTGCGTTATGCCAAGCCGAAATGCCCGTCACGGTCATCTTTTCACCTCAAAGGGTATAATTAATATAAACAATAGCAAATACGAGTATGATATGACTCCCATTGATGATGAGTGTGACTGTCCTGTTTGCAGACAATATAGCAAGGCATATATCCGCCATCTTTTAAAGGCAGGGGAGATGCTTTCGCAACGTCTTACCGTTATGCATAATCTATGGTTTTATAATCATCTTATGGAGGATATCCGTAAGGCCATAGATGAAGATAGATTTGCGGAATTCAAAGCCGAAAAAGAAAAAGTTCTCGGCAAACGCATTTAAAGTAATATTTATAAAATTCCCCTTGCATTTATATGGGATATTCTGTATAATATTGTTTGAAATATTTTGGAGGTTTAAATTTTATGAATTTTAATTATTTTCTTCTTGCAGCCGCTAAAAATACAACCGATGGCGGTTCTCAAGGCGGTGTAGTGGGTGCATTGATGACTTTTGCTCCATTGGTGCTTCTTTTTGTGCTTATGTATTTTATGATTATCCGTCCCCAGCGCAAAAAGCAAAAAGAAGAGCAGAAAATGCGCGATAGTTTGCAGGTTGGCGATGAGATTGTTACCATCGGCGGTATCTATGGACGCGTAATCTCTCTTAAAGAGGATACTATTGTTATCGAGTCCAAAAGTGACCATAGCAAAATCACAATTGCCCGTTGGGCTCTTCAGCAGAACTTAACCGTTCACGATGATGTTGCTGCAAAATAAGTAATAAAAATTTCCCTTCGTAATATATTTATTACGGAGGGATTTTTTTATGAAAAAGGATTTTACTGCGGATACGGGTACAGTTTGGAAGCATTATTTATGGGGCGCGGTTATAGGTGTTATTATAATCGCGGCCGCATTAGCAATTTTCTCGGCGGTTATACTGTTTTTAGAAATGGATAGAATTTATGCTCCTGCGTTTGCTACGGTGGCTTTATCGCTCGGCGCATTTTTCGCTTCTCGATATGCAGCTAAAAAGATAGGTAAAAAAGGATATCTTACGGGGCTTATAATGGGGCTTTTGTTTTTCTGTGTGGTTACGCTTTTCGCCCTCATATTTGATGGTGACGGTGGCGGATTTACCACCGTTTTTCGACTGATTATTGTAACGCTCGCTTCCCTTATAGGCGGTATATCTGGGGTTAATAAAGATAAAAATAAGAAATACATATAAAAAAAGCAGAGCTAATTGCTCTGCTTTTTTATTGCTTCAAATTTATATTCACCGGGTGTCATACCGTAGCGTTTTTTGAAAACTGAAAGGAAATTTGAAAGGGAGCCAAACCCTGACATAAAACAAGCATCATTAACCGAAAAGCCTCCCGAAAGAAGCATGCTTGCATACCCTGAACGTAGATTGTTGAGGCGGTCAATATAGGTTTCTCCCGTAACTTTTTTGAAAAGTTCGCTAAAATATGTGGGGTTAAAACCTGCCTGTTTTGCGAGAGCTTCAAGGGTTAACTTTTCTCTGAAATGCATTTCTAGATATAGTATGGATTTTCTGATACCGGAAAGTTGAGCGTGATTCATAAAGTCCATATTCTCTATGTTCATATTACGGGTGAAAAAACTAAGTATATATTGGCATAATTGCTTTTTGCAACTACCTCCTACTTCGCATTCGTGCTGTAAAAGTTTTGTTGCCATAATAATGCGATTATAGTCATCGTTTTCAAGGTCGTAGCATTTTTTTGATGAGGAGGAGATAAGGAAAGATAGAATATCATCGGTAAGCATTTCCTCATCAAAGGAAATATTTATCATAGAAATAGAGGAGGGGGCATAGAAACCGTGAAAATCAGTAGGCCCCAAAAGATAAATACTGCCTTTTTTGATTTCGAATGATTTACCGTTAAGATTGTGTATTCCTTTACCCGATGTGACAATTTCTATCTCAAAAAAAGTGTGCCAGTGAGTTCGAAAACCTTTAGAATGATGGGTGGAAATAGAAATATGGTCCTCATTCACAATAATTGGAGGTCTTTCAAGATGCAATTTTTTGCCCGATTGAGTTCTTTTCATAATATCACCAATGGTATAATACACTGTTTTTTCAAAAAAATCAATAAAAACAGAAAAAACAATGTAATTTGCTTTTTCTGTATTTTCTGAAATAACCGAAGAAACCGCCAAAATTATTTAAATTTGTTGTTGATATTTTTCGTATATACTGTAAAATAAAATATAAGAAGTATAAGGGGGTATCTTTATTAAAACGATATCATTAAACGGCGTATGGAATCTTCTTGGTCAACGTCAAGAAGGTGATGGTAAGGAAAAAATTAATATTCCCGCTACCGTTCCCGGTGTTGTTCAACTCGATTTATCTAAAGCAGGATATCTGCCCGAAGATTTATTTATGGGTATGAATATTACCGAAACCGAAAAATTCGAGGATTATGAATGGTGGTATGAGCGCACCTTTACCGCGCCCGAAGAAAGAGAAAATGTTTATCTCGTTTTTGAGGGTGTTGACTGTGTGGCAGAGTATTACCTTAACGGTCAACTTTTCGGTAAAAGTGAAAATATGCTCATCGCCCACGAGTTTTTGATAGATGATTATCTTAAGGATGGGGAAAATATTTTAACGGTACATATTAAATCACCCAGCGTAGAAAATCATTATCTTAACTATGATATATCAAGTATGTTTTCTTGGGATAACGGCGCTTTGGAAACAGGTCTTCGCCGCGCACCCCATACTTATGGATGGGATATTATGCCCAGAGCCGTAACTTCGGGTCTTTGGCGCGATGTAAAAATCGAAGTCAGAGATAAAATTAGATTTAATCAGCTTTATTATAATGCTGTTGGCTCCGCAGTTAGCGTGTTCTTTGAACTTGAGTGCAAATGGGCTGATTTTAAGGATATTGAAATAGTTTTCAAGGGCAGTTGCGGAGAAGATAGTAAATTCGAGCGTTCCCTCAAAATTCCCAATAGCGGTAAAACAGGATATAAAGCAAAACGCTGTGATATCGGTATACCTAATGCTAAAAAGTGGTGGCCATACGGTTACGGCGAAGCCAATGTTTATGATGTAACCGCATCTATTTATAGCGAAGGCGAGTTAATTCACGAAGAAACCTCCTCCTTCGGTATCCGCTCTATCGAACTCGATAGAACCGAAACTACTGATGGTCAAAACGGTAAATTCCGTTTCCTTGTAAATGGCGTTGAGATTATGTGCAAGGGATCCAATTGGGTGCCTCTCGATGCCTTCCATAGCCGTGATAAAGAGCGTTATGAGAAGGCCCTTGAACTTGTTAAGGATATCGGTTGCAATATCCTTCGTTGTTGGGGCGGTAATGTTTACGAAGACCACGAATTCTATGATTTCTGCGATAGAAACGGCGTAATGATTTGGCAGGATTTCTCAATGGCTTGTCGCGTGTATCCAGAGGATGAGAGATATAAGAGATTGCTTGAAGAAGAAGCAACTGCAGTTGTAAGAAAACTTCGTAATCACCCCTCCATTGTTCTTTGGGCGGGCGATAACGAAATCGACCAGGTGCATTACGGTTTTACAAATCCCAATAATAATTCCCTTACCCGCGAAGTTCTTCCTAAGGTAGTTCGCCTTAATGATTACAGAAGACCATACCTTGCAAGTTCTCCTTATTATTCCGAAGAATTTTATCAAAAGCGTAAGCAAGGTTTTGTTAATCCCGAAGATCATGTTTGGGGCCCCCGCGATTATTTCAAGAGTGACTTCTATAAGAATAATAAATCGCATTTTATAAGTGAAATCGGTTATCACGGTTGTCCGTCCCTTGAATCTATAAAGAAATTTATAAAGCCCGAAAAGGTATGGCCATATAAGGATAACGAGGAATGGAATCTCCATTCAAGTGACCAGCAGAACAGAGATAATAGAACTATGCTTATGGAAAAGCAGGTAGCTCAACTCTTTGGCGATGTTCCTAAAGATCCTGAAGATTATATCTATGCTTCCCAGATTTCTCAGGCAGAAGCCAAGAAATACTTTATCGAAAGAATGAGAGCGGGAAGACCTCAAAAATGCGGTATTATTTGGTGGAACCTTCTTGACGGTTGGCCCCAGATGTCCGATGCAGTGGTTGATTATTTCTTTAATAAGAAAATCGCTTATAACTATATTAAGCGTTCTCAAGCGCCCTTTACCATTATCGCCGGCGAAATTCAGAGTTGGCGAATGGGCTTTAAAGCGTGTAACGATACCCTTAAGGATATTAAGGGCCATTGCGTTATTAAGGATGCCGAAACCGAAGAAATAATTTATGATGGCGGCTTCTATGCTCCCAAGAATTCCACAACACAGTTCTATAGCGAAATAGTATATTATTCCGCCCATAAAATGCTCATTTTCGAGTGGGAAACCGAAGATGGAGAAAAGGGAATAAACCATTATCTTTGCGGTTATCCTCCCTTCGACCTTAAAAAGTATAAAGAATTAACCGAAAAATACGGTATTTAAAATGAAAAACGCCCTATCGCCAGCAAGAACTGATGATAGGGCGTTTAATTTTGATAAAATATTGGAAATTTACCATAAAATGGTGGAAGATATTTACATAAATTTATTGTACAATGTGTATACAATTTAAATCAATTCAAAAATTTTTAAAAATATTAACAAAACATATAAAACTATTAAAAAAGTGATAGTTTTTTTAATCGAAGTATTGTATAATTAATGAGGATGGATTTAAGTTTTTTCGAATTAATATATTAGGAGGGTCAATATGAAAGCAATATTTACCAAAAGAGTTATAGCTCCGATTTTAGCATTTGTGCTCTGCATATGCGCGGCAGGAGCTGCATTGGCAGTTGAAGGCAGAGCGGTTGCTACAAGAACAATTGCAGTGGATACGGATGAAATCATTACTGAGGGCTATAGGGGTGTTGGTACTAACCACTGGTCATCTCCTTATGGTTTTGGTATGAATGATGCATATCAGCTTGTTAACGAAAAGCGCAATAATATGCAACAGCCAAAATATATTAGAATGTTATTTATGCCTCAATGGATTGTTGATACTACTCTTCCCGCAGAACAGCAGGAATATGAGTGGAATAATGGCATATATCACTTTGATAACATTGATGTTCAGAACTTTTCAGAAAGGTTAAGATGTATCAAGAGAGTGGCGCTGAGGTGCTTTTAAACTTTGGTGGTCGTGTTTCCTACGATATTGCTTCTTGGTGGCAGATTGACGATGCCGCAGTGACCTCAGGTTCAACAAGAGCTGCCCCTGCAAATCTGCCAGCATTTGCCGATGCTACCCGCGCCATAATTGAATATGCATGGGATAACGGTTACGATAATGTGGTTCAGCTTTCCTTCTATAACGAGGTTAATGGCGGTAACTACGAGGCATTTTATGACAAGAAAATTTATTGGACCGCTATGGTTAAAGAGGTTCATTATGAGCTTGCTTCTTATACATATACGGGAAATCCTCAAAGTAAACACTATGGCAAAAACATCCGCGATGAAATACTGCTTTATGGCTGCGATCTCACCGGTTGGGATAGAACAGATGGCGTTATAGAGTTTCTTGAATATGTAAGGGATAATTTAGTGGATAATAGCGGCAATCCTCTTTACGATGTGGTTAGCGTTCACCAATATCCGATGGAAAAATCCTATGATACGGTTTTAGACCTTATGGATAATCTTTCCTCTAACTTCGCCAATATTTACAGTAACGAATATGGCGCTCGCACAACCGGCGCAGGCATGGAAGATTATATATGCGATTATAAATATAGCGAAACAGCCACGCTTATAGCCGAGATAAATTCGGGCTATAAGGCATCTGCAACCTGGGTGGTCAGTTCTGATATAGCCCCCGACCCGATGAATATGGCATTCAATTTGGGCGATATGGTTATGTGGGATTTCCCTTCAAGAGATATTAACAATATAGCCCATATTTACGGTCAGCGTATGCTCTATACTCGCTATATTCCTGCAGACAGTAATGTTTATAAAAACACAGTTGCCTCCGATGATATTCTCTGTGCTGTTTTGGGTGTGGAGGATGATAACAGAAATATAGAGGATATGACCGTGCTTTTAGATGTTGAGGAAAACGCTTCTCAGCGTGAGCTTACCATAAAACTTGGTAACAAGGCGGCAGGGCTTAAATTTAACCGTATGGTTTATTATTATCCCGAAAAGGGCGAGGATGGTTACGAAAGGTCTAAAACACCTTATGAAAACGGCGATTTGATGCCAGTTTGTGATAAAGTAGTAACGGCCGACCAAAACGGTAATATAGTGGATATGCTTCCCACCGATAAGCACTGCGAAATAGTTTATACAACTCTTTCGGAGCAGGTGCAGATAGTTACCGATAAAAACGAAGTTTCACTAGAATCAGGGGAGAGCGTAGATTTTGATGTTACCGCTATTTACGGTACGGATGATAACAGTAACCTTGATAATGTGACTTGGTCTATCTATGGTAAGAGCCGCAGTGATGTAAACGGCGGTTATAACCTGACCACCGAAAACTGCGGAGCACTTGACCAAAACGGTAATTACAATTCTACAGGCACGGTAAAGGGCGATACGGTGGCAATTAAAATCACCTCTAATTATGACCCCACCGCCTATACCGTTATAATCGTTAAGATAATTTAAGGAAAGGAGAACTGAACTATGAAAAACTTTATAAAGAAAAATTTAGCAGTCCTACTTTCTTTTGCAATTATTATCACCACAATTTTGCCCGTTCTTTCGGTGTTTGTAAGTGCAGATTCCTATACCGCGCAGCAGATAACTGAGCTAAAAAATGCTTGGGCAGCACTAGATGTTGAGCTTAAGCTCACACCCCATAATGTTTATCAATCCGATGATGTTGTTAAGACAAATTTAACGCTTAATGATTCATCCTCGTATGAAGGCACAGACCTTGCGGATACAAGTGTATTAGGTGATAAATATGCTACTTATACCCTTGCTAACTCATCAAGCGCGGGTGACGGTAACGACCGAATAGAATTTGCCATTAAGGATAAAGACAAAATATTTAATGTGAGTCAGCTTAAGGATTTTTCGGTTTACGGTAAAAATACAGTTTCTAATCCTATGCGCCCCTTCTTTAAGGTGGTATCATCTAGCGCGGCCTCGGGCTTTGGATGGCGTTGTAACGGAACATCTTATTATAATGCAGATGTTATTACGGCTAATGCTTGGGTAGAATTTAAAATGAGCAATCTTCCATCCCTTTCAGGCCTTTGGGCAAACGGAGCCCTCGGAGACGTGAAGGATAGGCAGATTTTAGGCATTGGGTTTGATTATACAGGTAACGGTCAGGTAACCTTAGGTACAATGACCGCAACCTTCGCCGCCGCAAGTGAAGCGACCCTTGCCCTTGCGAATAGCAATGCTGATTCCTTTATAGCAAAGGCAAAGTCATTTTATGCGACGGCTAAGAAAAACGGATATTATTCCGAGAGCGATACCGAATTTAATAGCTTCAAAGCCGCACTTACCGATATAGTAGGAGATATTGATGAACTAGCTCGGCTTGAAGCGGTTAAGGAAGCTTGGGAATCCCTTCCCGCAGTTAAACTCAGTTTAGTTCCGGATACCGTTTGGGACGGTATGGAAACACCCGTATCAGGTATCACCCTTAATGATACGGCCGCCTATATAGGAACAGACCTTGCAGATAAGAGCGTTTTAGGCGTAAAATATGCTGCCTATCATTGTTCAGGCGGCGGTTGTAGTGATGAGAAAGATTATATTCTCTTTAATCCATCGGTCATCAATCACTCTTTTACCTATGCTCAACTTGAAGATTATAGCGTATATGTTAAAAACGGCGCTGCTATAAATATTCGTCCTAAATATCACTATACTACTTTGTCAGATAGGGTGTGGCTGGATAGCGCTTACTTTGTGGGAGCAAACTATTCCGTTGGTAGTTGGATAGAACTTAAAATGAGCAATCTCCCTAATCCCAATGCACTCAAAAGCACATTGGCAACTGTTAAAGATAAAAATGTTAGAGCCATTGCCTTTGATTGCGGAACCAATGCAGGCGATATGCTTATCGGTACTATGACCGCCACCTTTACCGCAGTCAGCGCTGATACTTTGGCTCTCTTAAACACCGATAGTGCGACTTTTTATAAGAAAGCGGTGGATTTCTATTTAGAGGCCGTAGCAAATGGCTATTATGCCGAAAATGATGCCTCGTTTATTGCTTTTGGTAATGCGATTTCTGCTGCAGCCGGTAGCGATGTAGATAAGGTTATTAAGGTAAACGAGCTTGCGAAGGCCTGGAAGGCATTACCGCAATTTGATGTGATGGTTCCGTCTAATAGGATTTTCGGCCACACAAGCGTTGATGTTCACGATATCAGTGAATATACCGATAATGACCTTGTGGATAAGTCGGTTTTGGGTGAGAAGTATATAACCTTTACCGTTAAAACCTCATCTGCATCTGATAGCGTGGATAAGGTAATCTACTATTTAGATAGTCTTGGTAAGGACATAAAGGTAAGTCAGCTTAAGGATTTTACCGTTTATGTTAAAACCACGGGCGCTAATAATATCCGCCCTTTCTTTGATTTCGAAACCACAAAGAATGTCCATAATTTGCAGTCACTCTTTGCAGCAAACACCATAACCGTAAACGGTTGGAATTGCCTTAAGATGAGTGAGCTTCCTCAGCAGGCAAATCTTTTAAATGCTTTAAGCGGCGCGGCTAGCGAATCAATTGTATCTGTAAATCTTGATTTCGGTGTAGAAAGCGATGTTATTATCGGCAGTATGCTGATGACCTTTGATGCGGTTGCCGATTCTACCTTGGAGCTTAAGTATATCGATAGTGATGCCTTTATATCAGAGGCGGCTAAATTCTATATGGATGCGAAAAAGAGCGGCTACTATCCCGAAAACAGCGCCGAATTTAAACGCTTCGAGCTTGCGGTTTCGGCGCTCGCCGAGAATATGGAGTTTAACTATGCTATTAATAGCATAGCAACCTCCTGGAGCGCTCTTCCTGATGCTAAGGTTACCCTTATTCCAAATGAGGTTGTTGGCGAAAATGCATTAACTCTTTATGATGTGTCTGCTTATTCGGAATCCGATATTGATAGGTCACTTTTAGGCGATAAATACGCTACCTATACTGTAAGTGGCGGCGGATGCTCGGATGATAAGGATTATATCTATTTCAATCAGAAAAACGGTAATTCCCGTTCCTTTACTCTAAATCAGTTAAAGAACTTCAACTTCTATGCAAAAAATCCCTCGGGAGTAAGTATAAGACCGAAGATTCACTATATCGGAAGCAGGGTTTGGAACGATTATTCCTATTTTGTCGGCGAAACCTACGCTGGCGGTTGGAAGGAATATAAGATGAGCGATTTGGGTCAATATTCCACCTTGGCTTCAAAAATTTCCTCATCGGGTGAAGAGACCTTTAAATCAATTGGTGTTGACTGCGGTGGTAACGCAGGCGAGTTGGTGGTAGGTTCAGCTGTTGCAACCTTCTCCTCCTTAAATAGCGAAGTTTTGGCTCTTAAGGATACCGATATTGCCGCCTTCATAAGTGAAGCAATAAAATTTTCCGATGAAGCTCAGCTTAACGGATACTATGATGAGGGTAATGCCGAATTTGCAGCGTTTAAAACAGCCGTTGATAATCTTTTGAATCTGGAAGGTTATGACGAGATTTTTGCTGTTGCAAATCTAAGAGCAGGGTGGCTGACCCTTAGCGATAATTCCTCCTATCCCCAAAGTGATACTTCCGATTGGACTGTTGCCGATTGGGTTTATGTCGCAAATAAGGTTGATATAAGCGGTCTTTCTAATACCGAAAGATTTTCGAAAGCTTTAGCCGATGCTATTGCCATAAGAGATGCTAAAAATATGTCGCTTGGTTGTAATTTAAGCGAATTTATTTCTCTTACCGATGCAACCGAAGCATTATCAAATTTAGGCAAAAATCTTATTTCCGGTAAGGAACCGGAGGTTTATTATTACGATGGAAACGAAAGAACCAACCTGAGCGTAAATGAATTTTCGGCTATCAGCGATGGAGATTTTGGTACAGATTTCAATATATCGGGTCTTGGTTTTGAAAACCAAGAAGTGTATGTAGAAATGATTTATGCATTTGATGGCTTGGTTTCGGTTTCGGATTTCCTCGTAGGCAATTCAGCAGCAGGTCAAAAAATCGGTAAATACAGAATCTATGTTGCCGATTCAGTAGATAAATTGTTCTTATCAGAGTCAATCGTTGCTACCTTTGAAAATGATGAGAACACTCAACTTCAGTTGTTTAATTATGACGGTAAGCCCGAAATAAGCGGCGGATATATTGCCGTAAGATTATACGGTACCGCTACAATTAGCGAATTTGGTGTATACGGCGAGCAGAAGCTTTATAACGTAACCGTAGGAGATTTTACAAATGAGCAGATGGCGGCGATTGGAACAAGCTTGCTTGATTCTAATAATATAAAGGCCTATGTTAAATCAGGTACTGGCGCAAAAACTGTATGGAATAATTCCGGCGATGATGGCTTTAAGTATCCTGTCAATGACCTTCTCGACTGTAACGGCGCTACCGGAATCGGTTTAGGCGATCAGACAGGCACCGCAATAACTAAGGTGGGCGAAGAAATTGATATACATATTATCTTTGACCTTAGAAACAGTTATTATATCCAAAAATTACTTATAAACCATTGGCATCAGAATTATCTGCAAACAGGTAAATATAATGTAAGAATTTCCGATAATATAGTAACTTTGCTTAAAGATGAAAGCATTGTGTTAGAGTATAACAATATGGCCGATTCCGAGAACGGAACAACTTATTCTCAGTTGTTTGAAACACTCGGTAACGGAGTTATCGGTAGATATGTTGACTTTAATATTACCGTTCCCATAAGTGATTATGATAAGAGTCTTGCAATATACGGAACAATGGCATATATCCGCCTTTGCGATATTGCGGTTTATGGCGAGAGATATTATAAGCCCTTAAAGGAAATTAACTTCTTAAGTCATATGCCCGTTGAGCTTTACCGCACCGATGAGAGCGGTAACAAGGTTGCCATCAGCGAAGCAGAATATGACGGAACGGATCATCTTAACGCAGCAGATGGTAAATATGATGTTGCAACACCCATAGCGCAAAACGGAAAAAACATCGATATTCTCTTTAACCTTTGCTCTAATAAAACCATAAATTCCATTAAGCTTTCTACCCTTACAGAAAATGTTAAGGGGTTAAAGGTTTATGCATCCCAGAGCGTTGAGGGCGTTTGGAACGAGGATTCTTGTGTGATGACCTACTTTGCTGATTCGGCAGAGGATATCCAAATATCCAGAGTCTTTAGTGAGGAGCCCATTACCGCAAGATATGTTAGATTCAGCATAAAAGATACGGAAAGTGGAATGTTTGACCCTACCGAGTTTGAGGTTATCGGTTGGAACTCTCAGGAATTCTATTACTATAACACCGCTGAGGAGAAGGGCAGCAGCACAACCGTTTGGCTTGAAAACAAGGATAATTACAACTTAAAGATTACCGATTCAACAGCTAACGAATATGTTCTCACGAATTGGATATATCCTATGTCTAAAGCATTTGATAACGATAGCGCTACCGTTGCCGATTTCTTTGGTGGCTCCTTGGGTGACCAAAACGGAAAGGGTAGAGAATCTATAAATCTACTCATAGATTTGCAAAATCTTGTAGCAATAGATAGCATTGAGTTTGTATCAGGTAGTTCAAGTGATTATTGGCCCAGCGAGATTAATTTTTATGCGGGTCAAAACGATTTGGAACTTTTCGGTAAGGATGCCAAACCCTTAAAACAATTTACAGAAAAATGCAGTGATGATAGCGCAAGCTATAGTTATGCAATGCTTCCTCAGGTTGTTCAGTATGTAAGGGTTGAGATTCTGAACTCCACTCAGGAGTATTATGAGTTTACCAATATGGTGGCAACCGTAATTGAGGAAATCAAGGTTAACGGATTTGAGATTCTGAGTAATACTTCATCAGATGGCGTAGCCGCATCCTTAATGGATGAAGAAACCGGTATCGTGGTAGAGGTTTTGGCCCTTCGTGAAAATGATGTGTTTAGCACATTCCAGGGGCTTATAGTATTCTCTGCTCCTGCCACAAGCGAGGAAAAAGCCGCTTTTGCCGCTCAAGGAGTAGCATTTGTTTCCGATATCTATTTTGCCCGTCTCCTTGATGCAAACGGAGATGTGATAACAGATGCAGGCGGAAGAAATGTAAGAATTAATCTGCCAAAGAATCTGTTTAAGGGCAGTAGTGACCCCTATGTAATCGCGTATGTAGATAATGAGTATTCCTTAGTGGAATTTGATGAGCGCGGTGATTATTATAGCGTTGTTGTATCGGATTTGTTCACCATTAGCGCGGCCTTTGGGGAATTCGTTGAAATAATAGAAGAAGATGAAGAAGTTCCCGATAATATGGATAATACCCTAACCGACGAGGACGATGAAACCGAATCCCAAGATGAAGCGGAAGATGACGATGATAAACCTAAGAGAAAGAAAAAGATTAAGGTTGTTCGTAAAAATCCCGGCGATGATTTCGATTATCTCTGGATAATTATTACCGCCATCGCAGTGGCAGTGGTTCTTGCCGCTGGCATTACAATCTTCTTAATTCTTAAAAAGAAAAAGAATAGGGAAGAGGAATAATCTATATTAATCAATTAAAAAGCCCTTCGTGAAAACGAAGGGCTTTTTGCTATATTATTTCGTATTTTATTTCTTTTAAATACTTATCTACGAGCTCTTTTGAAACATAACCCGTTTCATCGAATTGGGTGTTGGCTGTTCCTGCCGCCATACCGAGCACAACTGCTTCGGAGAGTGATAAACCTCTTGATATCCCTGCTGCAATACCCGCGACAGTGCTATCTCCCGAGCCCACAGCATTTTTAACCGAAACATTTGGAGAGCGAAAACGGTAAAACTTATTATCTATATATGCGACTGCACCGTCACCGCCAAGAGTTATGATGGGTAGTTCAATGAATTTTTTATTAAGGGTGAGAAGGGCATTTTTAATATCTTTAATATCATTAATTTCAATGCCGAAAAGGTCTTTTATTTCATCTCGGTTCGGCTTTACCATAAATGGCGAATATTCGATTGTATCTTTAAGGGCAGCACCGCTTGTATCGACAATAATTTTTTTATTCTTATTTTTTGCTATGCGGATAAGTTCTTTATAAAGTGAACTGTCCGCACCCTTTGGTAAACTACCCGAAACGCAGATAATATCGCTTTCATCTGCGGACTTATCAAACTCATTAATTAGTTCGGAAATACTTTCTTTAGTGACCGCGGGACCTGATTCGAGAAGCTCGGTGGAATTACCCGATTTATCGGAAATATTGGTGTTAATTCTGGTCTCTCCGCAGATTCTTGTAAATCTATCTTGAATACCGAGTTTTTTAATTTCCTCGCTAACAAATTCACCGTTTCTCCCGCCAATAAATCCAAGAGCAACGGTATTTTCGCCCAGCAGCGCGGCCACACGGGCTACATTTATACCTTTGCCACCTGCAGTAGCGGTAAATTTATAGGGGCGGTGCACTTTGCCCGCAGTAAGTTTATCAACAAAATAAACTTTATCAATGGTCGGATTAGCGGTAACAGTTAAAATCATATTCTCACCTCGCAAAAACTTAACAAAGTAATTATAACACTCAAAAATTAAAACCGCAAGGAGCAAAGAGAAAATTTCAGGACATCAAATATTATATAATCTATATTGAAAAAAGAGAGGTAATGAAATATAATGTATATATACCTTCTTATTGTTTGAGGAGAAGATTTAATGGAAATTAAAGAGAGCTTATGGAATAATTTTAAAAGGCTAGATTTCGAATTTGAAGGAAGAAATGCTATACTTATTTGTCCCGATGAGGCCGTCGAGGGAAATAAATGGCTTTATAAGACCGAATATTTCGACGCTTTTCCCAATTTCGAAATTGAAATGGTTAAAAAAGGATATTTTTTAGCGCATGTGCAAAACACCTACCGTTTATGTCCTGAAGAGGATACGGATATGCGTCCTCGGTTTTGCGAATTTTTAAAAGAAAATTTCGGACTTAATGAGAAATGTTTGCCCGTAGGAATGAGTTGCGGCGGTATGCAAGCGGTATATTTTGCCGCTAAATATCCGCAGTATATTGCGGCGCTTTATATTGATGCTCCCGTGCTTAATTTGTTAAGTTGGCCGTTGGGACTTGGCAATTGCAAAGGTCCGTCGGTAGATGAATTTAATAAATATGTTGGAATTCCGATTAATGAGATGTTGAATTACAGAAACCATCCCATCGACCATAAGGAAGAACTTCTTAAATCGGGAATACCCGTATTTATGATTTCGGGGGATAGTGACGTTATTGTGCCTTATGAGGAAAACGGTAAGATGCTTACCGATTATTTCAGGGCAAATGGTGGCAATATTACTGAAATTATCAAACCGGGCTGTGACCACAATCCTCACGGACTTGATGATTTAACGCCTTTATTTGATTTTGTAAAAAAATATTATTAATATAACAGATATTTTCAATCGCTTTTTTCATAGGATTATATATGAAAGAAGTGATATGCTTGAAAAGAATTTTATTATCC
>JAZNFF010000108.1:0-3337 GCA_045588995.1 Acutalibacteraceae bacterium | reverse complement strand
TCGAAGGGATTCGAACCCCCGTTCTTCAGAATCGGAATCTGCTGCGTTATCCAGCTGCGCCACGAGCGGAAATATTTGTTTTTATATTGTAGGGGAGGGGTTACCCCTCCCGCACAATTTTATCATACTTTATTTAGAATATCCTTGAGGGTTGCCGCTCTGCCAACGCCATGTATCCTCGCACATTTCGTCTATGCCGAACTCGGCTTCCCAACCTAAAAGCTCTTTGGCCTTATTGGCGTTTGCATAAACTTCGTCGGGGTCGCCGGGGCGACGCGGGTCAATCACATAGGGAACACTGGCGCCTGAAGCTTTAACGAAGGCATCGCGAAGTTCAAGAACGCTGGTGCCGTTACCGGTGCCGAGGTTTATGGCCTCGCAACCCTTATTTTCAAGTGCCCAGTCAACCGCTTTAACGTGACCTTTCGCTAAATCAACTACGTGGATATAATCTCGCACACCCGTTCCGTCAACCGTATTATAATCGTTGCCGAAAACATGGAGTTCTTTAAGTTTGCCAACGGCAACCTGCGAAATATAGGGCATAAGATTATTGGGAATTCCCTTGGGGTCTTCTCCTATGGTACCGCTTTTATGCGCGCCGATAGGATTAAAGTAACGAAGAAGGGCTATGCACCATTCATTATCCGAAACATAAAGGTCGCGAAGAATTTCTTCGATAAATAACTTTGTTCTGCCGTAAGGGTTAATAGCGCCCGTAGGCATATCTTCGGTTAAAGGCATTTCTTTTGCAACGCCGTAAACGGTAGCAGAGGATGAGAAAACAATTTTTTTAACGCCGAACTCATTCATAACGTCAATTAGAGAAATGGTGCTTATAAGATTATTTGCATAGTATTTCATAGGCAGTTTAACCGATTCGCCAACGGCCTTAAGCCCTGCAAAATGGATAACTGCTTCAATATTATGTTTCTTGAAAATCTTACGAAGGGCCTTTTTATCGCAGACATCATCCTCGTAGAACTTAACCTTTTTGCCAGTTATGGCTTCAACTCTTTTAAGAGACTCTTTTGAACTGTTATCAAGATTATCGATAACAACGATATCCTTGCCTGCATTTAACATTTCTACGCAGGTGTGACTTCCGATATAACCTGCGCCTCCGGTAATTAGTATTGCCATATTTTGCCTCCAAAAATTATCTTATCTAATTATATGTGTTTTCTTTGATTTGTCAAGAAATCAGGTGGCCGCCATCTTCATAACGATGGAATGGGGAAAAATTTTCGCAACAAGACGGTAAAATTTATAGAAAAGGCGGTTTGTATAAACACTTCTGCCTTTTTTTGATGCCTTAAGGCACTTTCTTGCCATAACCGCGGGATTTACACGGGGAAGGGTATCAAATGTATGGCTTGAGCCCTTTTGGATATTGGCAACCGCTAAAAACTCTGTATCCATAGGTCCCGGACACATAGCAAGAACGTTTATTTTTCTTCGTTTAAGTTCGGCTCTCATACAACGGGAAAGGGACATAACAAATGCCTTCGTTGAGCAGTAAACGCCCATTCTCGAATTGGGCGCAAAGGAGGCTATAGAGCAGGAATTAATGATTTCTGCTCCCTCTTTCATAAATGGGAGCGTTACGCTTGACATAACGGTAAGCGCCTCGCAGTTAAGGCGTACCATACCTGCGTTATCTTCGGTGGAAATCTCATCGAAGTTGCCAAGTTTACCAAAACCCGCGTTATTGATAAGCAGTTTAACATCGGCGCCGCTTTCTGAGAGTTCCTTTTTATAAACCTCGATGGCTTTATCGCTTGTAATATCAAGAGCCAGAGGATAAATTTTATCCCCAAGTTCTTCTTTTAATGCCAGAAGTTTTTCTTTTCTGCGGGCGATAACCCAAATTTTTTCGATTTCGGGGCGCTGCTTTAAAATTTCTTTGGCAAAATCTATGCCAATTCCCGAAGAAGCGCCCGTAATAACCGCAATTTTCATAAACTACTCCTATTTTATTATCTTTTCAAGTACGCCGATTAGGGCTTGAGCCATAGAATAAAGACCTAAATCATTGGGATGGCAATTATCCACTATGCCTTCATATTTGGCAATAGCCATAAGTTCCTTGCCTGAAAGGAAATAAACATTTTTATCTCCGTTTTTAATGGCGTTGTCGTATGTATCTTTAATGATATTTCTTCTCGCTACTGTATCCTCATCATCAAAAAAGAAGGGGCGTGACATTATTATAATAGGAAGCTCGGGATTCGCCTCTCTTATAATTTTAAAGAAGGGCTCGTGGGTAGCTTTAAGATGTTCAGGTGTGGGGGCGTTATGGTCATAGTCGAGAATAAATGCAGACATATCAATATTTTTAAAATATTCTGCCGCTTCGGTTTCGCCCTTGGCATTACCTGAGAATCCGAAGTTTAAATAATCGCAGTTAAAATGCCTTGAAATAATAGCTTCGTAACTGTTTCCGGGTCTTGAAGAAATCTGCCCCTGAGTTATGGATGAGCCGTAGAAAACCAAAGGTTTTTCTATTGTATATGGCAAAGGAGATTCTAAAGCTGAACCCTGTTTAATTCCGATTTTAACATCTTTAAGACCGCATACAGTAGGCATATTTACAGTAATTCCCCGCATTTCACTATTGCCAAATTCAACGGTGAAAATAAATCCGTCTTTATTATCTGCAGGGGGGACTGCTGACTTAAAGTGTCTGCTGCTGCCATTATCATCTTCAAGATAAATATCAAGTCCCGAAGATGACATTACGCTTACCGCCGCTGCTTTTGGAATACTGAATTCCTTTACGGCAAGGGTTATTGATGGGCTATTGGTGCGAAAACGAATTCTGCCGCCTGCGGGGTTGCCTATGGCATGGGAAACACCATCGCTTATGGTTTTAGAATATTCATAGTCCATACGGCAGTAGCAACCATCAGCGCAATAATCGGTCTTTTGCTTTTTAACGGCATAGATTTTAATGGGCGCTTCTTCAATGCTGTAAAACACGATGTCTTCGCCGATGCTTTCCGATTTATCTTTAAAATTAGAATCAAAATCTTGTAAATTCATAAAACAAAATCCTTAATTAAAAATCTTTTGAAGTACGCCGATAAGCGCCTGCGCCATAGAGAAAAATCCTAAATCGTTTGGATGACAACCGTCAACGTTGCCGTCATTACCGCAAAGAGCCATCAGCTGTTTGCCGTTTAGGAAATAAACGTTTTTATCCCCGTTTTTAATGGCATTATTATATGTAGCTTCAATAATATCCCTTCTTGCAACCGTTTCGGCATCATCAAGGAAATAGGGACGGGACATTATTATAATAGGTAGGTCTGGGTGGGCATCCCTTATAACCTTA
>JAZNFF010000107.1:0-6721 GCA_045588995.1 Acutalibacteraceae bacterium | reverse complement strand
AGGGCAACACACGCGACCGCCGCTAGTAGCGGATGAAGGAAGCGTTTGTTGGCGCAGCAGTCGAAAGTTGCCGGCGCTCCAAGCCGTTAGCAACTTTCGGTAACTGCAAGAGGGCCGCGCGGGAATCTTCAGTGGACCTTTCGATAGGCGGAGAAGAGAATCCTGTCATCTCGACCAACAAACAAGCACTAACCCAAAAGTTAGTGCTTGTTTGTTTTATAAAACTTATTATCTATAATTTTTCTTCTAAGAAATCTATAAGTTTAATTGCAGATGAGTATTCATCACCAAACCCGTCTCCACTACCCATCCGGTTTTTTGTATTTAATTGAATTGTAATTGCTCATTATCCTTTTTTAAAGAATTTTTTAATAGTCGCTAAAAAATAGAAGAAAGAGTCATTTTTGAAAATCACAGAAAACAAGATATAAACGCTTGCACCAATTATTATTTGTAAAATCAAATAAATAATATCGCTTAGTCCTGTCAAAACAAAACGGCTTCCGTATAGGCTTAATGCCATAAGCAGCGTTGTTAACAAATTTAGTGAAATATCTTTAAACTGATGCCACAGTTTATATCGAATATATTTTTGGGTAACAGAAGCATCAACTATATAATTAATGATAGTCGTGATCAAATGACTCAACGCAACCCATATTACGCCAAACCTAAACACACAAAACAGAACTATAATTCCGAAAAAATTTTTTATAAAGCCAACTTTAAGATATATATTACTATACCCGTGCGCATTCAAACATTGCAAATTAGTCATACTCAATGGTAATATTGCGTAAATAATACACAAAATTCGCATATACGGTACAGCTGGTAGCCATTTTTCAGTTAACAAAAGTCGAATAAACGGCTCAGCCACCATTGAAAATCCCACCATCGTTGGGAAAATTAGATATGAAGTTGTCTTTAGTGCACGTGACAGTGCTTTTTTTGTAACATCCGCATCATCCTGAATTTTAGAAAACAGCGGTAGCATCACTGAAGCAATAGCGTTATTTAAATTGTTAGCCACCAATTTTGGATATGTTTGGCCCTTTGAATAAAACGCCAAATCTTTTGTTGAGTATTTTTTACCTATTATTAGTTCACTGCATTCATTATATAATGTGCCTATTAAAGCACTTGCCAACACTTTCCAACCGTATTTAAACAATAACACGGCTCTTTTTGTGGAAAATTGCAGCTTCGGAATCCATCCGTCAAAAACGAAAAGTGTTATTGTATTTATTATAGTGCCAGTCATGTATTGGGCTACCAACGCCCATACACCATATCCGCTAACCGCCATATACATGCCGACTATTGCAGATATAGCAGTGCCTATCAGTGTAGCCCAAAAATACTTTCTAAAATTCATTTCTCTAGAAATTTTGGCGCTTTGAATAGAATTTATGGCTGCAAAAATTAATCTTACCCCCATAACTCTAATTATAAGTATCAACTGCGGATACTGATTATTATAAAAATTAGAAATAGCAGGAGCCGCAAAGAAGAGCAATGCATATAAAGCTATAGATAATCCAACATTTATATAAAAAATAGATGAAAAATCCAATTCATCAGCATCTTTTTTTTGAATCAATGATTCACCGAGTCCCGTAACCACAAACACGTTGCAAATTGTTATAAAAACATTAACTAGTGATATTACTCCATAATGGGATGGTTCCAATATTCTGGCTAAAATTATTGAAACAATAGTGGTTACCCCTTGTGCCGCTATTCGTTCTGCAAATTTCCACGCTACTCCTGAAAGGGTTTTTCTTTTTAAATTTTCCTGTCCTTCCACGCAAAAACCTCATTTTTAAAAACTAATTATTAAAAAATCAAAGACCCAACAACTCACTTAATTCCTCTTCAATCAACTCATTTCTTGAGATTTGATTTTCAATCGCAGAAACATATTGTTTTTGCAAAGAATAATTGTTCGCTACTTTGATTATTGCTTCAGACGCTTTTTGGCTATCCGTAGAACATAACATTCCGCACGAAGCATCACCAAGCGCCTCTTTCATAGGCGCAATATCGGAAGCTATAATCACTTTGTTCAAAACCAACGCTTCCTGTATTGTAACAGGGTCAGCTTCAACAAAGGATAATTGAACATATAAATCCGCCGCTTCTATGTAAGGATAGGGATTAACTTTTGAGCCCATAAAAACACATTCATTTTCTAAACCAAACGCTTTTACTTTATCTTTACAAAGGGCCATATCTGGTCCATCGCCGACAAAACACCATTTAAAACGAAAGCCATTATTTTTTAATTCCTTAGCCACATCCAGCGAGTTAAGTTGCCCCTTTTCACGAGAAATTCTACCCACAGTAGTAATTTTACAACCATCGAAATCTTTAAATACATTACACGTTTCCCGAGAAAGCGTTGCTATCTGCTCTTCACCGATAAGATTTTTAATTACCTTAAATTTGTTTTGAATTCCACCAAAAATGTTCGTTAGCATATCCTGATTGGATTTGCTAACCGTAATTATTTTTGAAAATTCACCGTAATATCTACTATCTTTTTTAATTTCACTATCCCTTTTCGCATATGCCCCGTGATGATACCAAAGAAATTTTTTGTCAGAGTTAACTTTATCAATAACAAAATAAGGCGAATATCCATCTTGAGTATATGAAATCGCAATATCATATTTCTTATCAATCTTTTTGAACGCTTTCCACGGCACATTAAACACAGTGAAAACTTTAAGTTTTATATATTGAGGAATTTTTTTATAGTTTTTTTGTGCAAGAATTACACTTAAATTTCCAGGTGTTAAACAATCGACCATATTAACCTTATGCGGTATCGATGCCAATAGTTCCCCTTGTTTTTTCCAAAGGAGAAGGTCCACTTCGCACTCTTTCTTATCGAGAAAATTCAAAAAGTTGATTAAACTTTTTTCAATCCCACCAAGTTGAGCACTCATACTGACTACTAATATTTTTTTCATAATACTACTTTCTATATCTTATAATTTTTGCAGGATTTCCAGCTACTATAGCATAATCAGGCACATCCTTTGTAACCACTGATGCAGCGCCTATAATAGCTCCGTTCCCAACATTAACACCAGGCAAAATGGTAACTCTACCGCCTATCCACACATCATCGCCTATAACGACGGGTTTGACCTCACCGAAACCCTGTTGCGACATGGGGATATCCGTTCGGTTAAACTTATGATTCCGAGTATAAATTATACAATTTGTACCCATCATGACATCTCGTCCTATCGTGATATCTCCATAAAGTTCGGAGTTTTCTCCTATACCTGAATTATCACCTATTCTTAAGGCGTGGTTAAATGTAGCATTGGGCTCAATATTGACATTTTCCCCGCAAGACCTTATATATACACGAGCACATCTTGCCCTTAACTTTTTATAAAAACTACCGTTTCTTGATAAAGATGAAGGTAATTTTTTTGCTATCATATTATAGAAAAACTCTGCAAAATGACTTTTTAAAGAACGGTGTTTTTTCATAGTCAAATATACCTCTTCAATTTACTTACTATTTTAAAATATATGGGAAAGTGCATTAGCATAAAATAATCAAATTTGTTTTTAAAAGAAAGCCCGTTCATCTCTTTTTTGCTTCCTTTAAGATATTTTTTTTCTTTTTCATAAAATTCTTTTAATTCCTTTAGTTTTCCGCTCGCATATATTTCGCGCAGGGTATTAAGCACATGGATATAAACCCATCTTCTCGCATTTGAGTATGCCAAATCATATTTTGACTTGCATATTCTCTCTATATCTCTTGCCGCCGATATATAATCAAGGCGTTTTCTTGAAAAAGAAGAAGTCATTGCAGAAGTATTTCTATGGATATAATAGTAACCCACAAATCTATCATAATAAATTTTTTGAGACCTTATCAGAACTTCGAAAATAAATAATATATCCTCACAATAACTATAATTCTCATATCTCAAGTCGGCAAGTGACGACTTCTTAAAAATTTTGTTACACTGAGAATACATGGTATCTTTCACAAAACTATCAAAAAAGTAGTTTTCAATAAGGTGTTCTGTATTTAAGAGACTAGACTCATTATCATATAGTTTATTTACACTGCCATCAATATTTTTTGTAGCTATCTGGCAGCAGGAAATATCGCAATCGTATTTTTGGGCATTCAAAATCAAAACTTCATACATTTTAGGGTCTAAAACATCGTCACCGTCAACAAATCCGATGTATTCACCCTTTGCAACATCCAGACCTACATTTCTTGCAGATGAAACGCCGCCGTTTTCTTTATGTATAACCCTAATTCTATAATCTTTTTTTGCATAATCCTCGCAAATATCTCCCGAATTATCCGTAGAGCCATCGTTGACAAGTATGATTTCCAAATCCTTGTATGTTTGGTCAATAATTGAATCCAAACATCTCTTGAGGTATTTAGAAACATTATATATCGGGACTATTATACTAATCATAAAGTTTTCATCCTTTTAAAAAATCATCTTTATTAATAGTTTGTACACCTGTGGGAACTTGTTGAATAATTGATATTCTGCTTTTTCCTTTTTCAAAAGAGCAGTTTTAATGATTTTATAATTTTCATCCACATATTTTTTAAACTCTTGCAGTTTGGCAGTATATTCGTTTTCCTTATCGGCTTTAACAATTGAGCGAATTAAATTCATTCTAGCCCTAAAACAAAATTTTCGAGCGTTGTCTATTTGCGTTGGACAATAATCTTTCACCATCTCCAAAGCCAAATCTTTTGTTGAAATTTCAGTTAGTTTTTTCTCGGAAAATTTCGAATTGGTAACCGACCCTTTTCTTTGAATATAATAATACTTCTCGGATTTATTCAACACACCGTTTTCGCAGTTTTTCAAGTAATTCAAATTGAATATAAGGTCTTCACCGTGCATCATTCTCGTTGGAAAATTAACATCACCCATTAAACTTTTGCGATATAACTTATTCCACACCGCATTGTTAAGGCAACCGAAAACTTCTTGCCACATAGCATTTTTATCCAAATAAATATCATCACATTCTTGGCGGGATGAACTCTCTTTATCCTCATATATCTCTTTATGTCCGCACATAGCAATATCACAATCGTGGTCTTTTATCATTCTATATAGCAATTCATACATATCAGGTGCAATATAATCATCACTATCAACAAAAGCAATATATTCACCCTCAGCAATCATTAGCCCTTCGTTGCGAGCGGTAGCTTGGCCTTTGTTTTCCTGATGAACTACCTTAATGCGCTTATCCTTATTCGCATATTCATCGCAAATGTTTCCACTATTATCTGCAGAGCCATCATCAACAAGAATTATTTCCAAATCCTTATATGTTTGATTAACAATAGATTCTATACACTTTTTTAAATATTTTTCAGAATTATAAATTGGAACTATCACACTAATCATTACTTTTATCCTTCTTCAAAATGAATTTATCTAATATAGCAAAAAATATATATAAAATTAAAGTCGTAAAAATCGTATTTAGCAAGGCGAAAATTATATTATTTCCCGTGAAAACAACCGCACCGAGAAAGCCCAACACTTCATAATGCAAACCATAATAATACAGACTTTTTGAGCCTATTTTAGAAAAGAAACTTAAGTTTTCCAAAAACATTGAAGCTGTAAAAAGCAAAACGCTGCCACTGGTGCCGTGAAGAATAAACAACAATGGGTTTCCTATGTTCATGCTGCTCAAATCGATAGATTTCTCAAAAAAAATAACATTAAGTGCTAAAGAAGCAATATAGATTACAAATGTCAGAAATATAGTTTTCGCGTTCTTAAACGCAAAGCTTTTTTCTTTCAAGAGTTTTCCAATCATCATAAAAAATATAGCGAATGGTGAAATAGTTAAGATGGAAATATTTCCCGTAATTTTACAAACAATATATGCCAACCCGCAAACGAAAAACAACGGCAAAATTGCTAACCATTTTGCTTTTCGACAAATTTTCAACATTGTAAAAAACACTATTTTTGCTATGAGGATACAAGGCAAAAACCACAATCCGTAAACCGAAGTTTGCACTCGACCGCTAACCGGCACAAATACACTTATTATACCGCTTACTATGTTAAATTCTCCGGTATTCAAGAATCTGGATTTCACAAAAAAATAAAGCAACAGTATTGAAGATAATATCAAATATGGAAGTAAAATTCCTTTGCATTGTTTTTTTAGGAAATCATTCCACGGTATGTTTTTATTGCTGAAAGTGTAGCCCGATAGTATAAAAAATGCCGCCATATGCAAAGAAAAAATTATAATATTAACTGCCGGTATCGTAGTGGCGTGGCCCAATATTACCAAAACTATTAATATGCCTTTAGCTGTGTCAATCCATTTAACTCTATTGCTCATTTTATCTCACTCAAAATATGTTTTTTAAAAGATACTCTTTACTCTTTTCACGTTCATCATTTATGACGTCTTTAACAAAATCCACATCGGAAAGCGCCGGTATTTCTATATTGATATCTTCCTGCGAAACCGCACAGCTTTCTGCCCCAACAGACTTTAGAAGCGAACTTATTCTTCCATCGCGCAGTCCGTCGATACAAACGAAAGGTTTGCCATATATAAGCGAAAAGACCGTTCCGTGAAAAGAAGATGTAACCACGGCTTCCGCATGGTCTACAAGGGAAAGAAAATCCTTGGGGCCTGCATCATACCGCTTAATAAAGGG
>JAZNFF010000106.1:0-30050 GCA_045588995.1 Acutalibacteraceae bacterium | reverse complement strand
GCCGAGGCGTAATCACAAACGGGGGTTTCGTAAACAAATCCGTTCTTTTCAAACCTTGCCTTATAGCTTAATATCACATCTGCATCATTAGAACCCTTTGTGAGCGAAACCATCATATCCTCATCGGCTTTAAATTCGCCGTCAAACATTTCTTCGCCCGTATTGCCTATAAGCTTACTTCTGCTAAGTAACACCGCGCCTTTTCTGATGGTGCATTTTGCTTCATCTACCAAAATTCTGCCGATTATTCTATCGTACTGGGAAGGCCCTGCCATACGGGCAAATTCCCAATCCTTTGACCCATGTCTCTTAGCCGCTCCCGACCACTTATTAATATGAGGAGTATTAATAAACCCTATCTTAATATTAATGCTATTCTCTGTTGCGGGAACCTCGAAGAAACCATCCATTGCCATATAAACCTTACCGCCAAAGCTGATTTTTCCAACCCTCGTCCAAACGGGGATTCTCAGTCTTATGGGGAGGGATTTACCCTCAAAACTTATATTAATATCGGCATTGGAGGTATTAAGGTAATCACCGCTCACCTTAACCTTTGCTTTAGTTTCCCCTGCCATTATTTCTGCTTCAAATTGGTGATAAAGGGCTATGGTTATACTCTTGCCGTCACTAAACAACGCCGACTGGGCGGCATTTAAAAGGCCTCTTGGCATATTGTTTACGCAACAGTGATTATACTTCAAATTGGATTGAGCTACGGCCATAGTATGAATCCCCGCGCTACAAACCGCTCGGGCTCCCCATTTGCCATCCTTATTGGCCGAGGCAAGAAGCGGATTATAATAAGCGAGCTCAATACTATCTAAATATTTTGCCTTGCCGGTAAGCTTGAAAAGTTCACTGCAAAGTCGTATATAATGGATAACATCGCAGGGCTCGGTCATAGAATTCTGCTCGTGGGCGGCATTATAATACTGGTCATTATAGCCCACGGAGAAAAGTATATTCTTTTCATCTTTTTCTAAAAGCTCGTAAAAGTTTTCGGCGGCAGTAAGATATTTTTCCTCACCCGTTACTCTGTAAAGCTCGATTATTCCATCAAAGCAAGAGAGGGATTCATAGGTTTTAGACCATTTCACAAAATTTTCATACCACTCACAAAGGCGTGTTTTGTTAAGTGAATTATATATAAGACCTGCTATTTTGGGAGTTTCCCAACGAGCCGCTATATCAAGGCAAAAATCAAGGTATTTTTTATCCTCTGTATAACGGTATAAAATAAGCATTGGCTTCATAATGGAGCCCGAGGGAAGTCCGCAGAATGTACCCGTATCTAATATATGGGTACCGATTTCTTTAAGCTCGGATATAAGATGATCGGCAAGGCGTATGGCGCCCTTTAATATTTCATTATCCTCTGTGAGAGAATAAACCTCAAGAAGTCCCCAAAGGGTATATTTTCTGCACCATATATTCCAGTTCCAATCGCAGTTCCAACCGATGATGCTCTTTGTAACGGCAGGGTCGGCGGCAAAAACATTTTTAGAATCTTTATAGGTTCCGATATATCCATCCTCGCGCTGAACGGTCAAAAGATTATGAGCGGCATTTTTCAAAAACTCTTTTAAATTTTCATCGTTTTTGTAACGGCAAACCCTTGCCGCGCTTATTATCCACTTGCCCCAGAACTCACCCTGCCAATAGCAGACAGGAGATTCATCATCAACCTGATTTTTAAAGGCATCTTCACACTCTTTATAAACCGTATTTTTAGCAAAATCGGATAAAATGCGCTCTTCAAAGAAAATATCGGTAAGTCGGGCGATTTTACCCTCCAATTTTAATTTTTCCAAAGCTACGGGATTAAAGGCATCCTTAATTTTATATTGAACCAATTTTACCACCCTTTCTCATTCTCATTTTAGCACACGCCCTTTGTTCTTTTCAACAAAATAGTGGGTTTTGGATAAAATTTTAATAAAATGCTAATTTTTCACAAAAAATTACCCGAGCGTCTTTTGCCGTTCGGGTAATTCTTTTATTATTTAATTCTGCCGAGAACCAATTCTCCCTTTTCGGGAAGGAAGGTGATATAACCGTTTATACTGTTTTTATCAATCTTTCCTTTAATTGCGCCGAACTTATACTTGTATCCGTTATGGATATAGTGAATGGCTTTTTTATCCCACTTAGCGATATTATTATCCCATTCGTTAACGCCTTCGCCATGGCCCTGACCGTCCTCAACGAATTCTTTTTCGGGCATAGCATATCTAAACTGCCACTTAACTCCCTCGGGCGCCTTAAGTGTAATCTTATCGGCAACGGTAATTTCAATATCGCCGAGGTCTGTAATGGCCTTAAAGTTAAGAACGCCGTCAAGAATGGTAATCTCGGTTTTCTTAAACTGTACCGCTCTCTTCTTACCGTTTTTAACGGTTACGGGGTAGATACCCGCTCTTACGAACTCATTGCTCCAAACATAACCGTCAACTGCGGGAAGGTTATCATAGGTGCAGCTATGGGTGGCGCAATTTTTATCTATATATCTGCCCTGATATTCGTCGTCATAAAGATAAACGTCGCGAATCCAGAACATCTTATTTTGAACATAAACATTGGCGCGAAGGTCCTTATTATAGCACCAATAGGATTTTCTTCCGCTTTCAAAGAAATCCTCCTCGGCGGCATAAACGGAAGCGGGGGTGGTATCGTATTTATCCATAAACCATTTGGCAGTTTCGGCAAATTTTTCTACCACTACCTTGCCTTCATCCATAAGCTTTTTAGCTTCTCTAACCTGTATAGGCGAACCGTCTTTCACGCCGTAAAGTCCCCAACCAAAACCGTTTTCCTGACCAATTTGGGTATAGGTGAATTGACTGTTTAAGGGGTTGCACTCGTTTCTGTAATAGGTGTTTATATATTTTTCGTTGCCACCTGATATTCTGCTTGCGGGCTCCATTGTCATAACATTTCTTAAAATATTAGCGCCGCCGCCTACGGTAGCAAGGTAAGGGTGGTCGTAGCAGTAGATGGGGCATTCACCCAACATTCTGAAGGCAACCAGATTCATCTGATTCTTTTTATCCTTTGCGGGAGCAAACATATTATTTTTATTGGGGTAGTAAAGGGATCTGTGACCGCCCCACATAGTATATCCATCGGTGCCAATCTGCTCACGGCACATACAAGAGCCGATAACACCGTACTTCTCTGCCATATAGTTCATAGAAAAAGCGTCAATATGCCAAGAGCCCACAACTACGGGATAATAACCGAAAGTCTCTTTGAACTTTGCAAAATATGTATCAATAAGCAGTTTTCTTTCATCGGGAGTATAACCGATAAGGAACCCTACTTCGTTATACCAATCCCAAGTAAAGCCCTCGCGGCCGCGCCACTTAAGACCTGCTGCTTCAACAAGTTGCTTTGGGATTTCAAACCAACCGCCGATTTCCACTCTTTTGCTATCCTCGGCAGAAAGCACCTTAATAAAGCCATCGTCAATAAGGGCATCGTACTGCAAAAGAAAGGTTACGGGAACGTCAAATTCCTTTGCAACCTTCAGCTGCTCAACCACGGGTTCGATCATATAATCAAAATCGTGGGCTTGGTTTACACCGCGAAGAAAGTTGATAAAATTAATTCTTCTTATACATTCCATAAAAAACACCTCTTAAGGTTATTGATACTTTTATTATACCTTTTGGGGAGAAAAAAGCAACCCTAAGTTGCCCTTATTTTTACCATTTTTTAATTTCTTTTTAACGATTTTTCCAATATATAAAAAAGGAACGGCGCATCAGCCGTTCCTTATAAATTAAAATTCGCTTGTTAAAGAGAGTTTGCCGTTTTTGGCTTCAAAAAGAATTTCGCCGTCGCGGCTCTTTTTAGAAATCTTGCCTTCGGCTACCTTAAGTTTATACTTAAAGTTATTATGCACATAATAAATCGCGTCTTTATTCCATTTAACGATATTATCATCCCAGTCATTTACCTTATCGCCGTGGCCTTGACCATCTTCCTTTACCTCATCGTGAGGCATGGCGTATCTAAACTGCCAGCAAACACCTTCGGGAGCAGTAAACTCGAGATTTTCACCTGCAGTAATGGTAATATGACCGATTTCAGTAAAGAAGGTGGTGGTAAGAACGCCGTTTTCTTCTTTGGCTTCTACTACCTTATATTCTACCAAACGGTACTTACCGTTCTTTTCTACAACGGGATAAATACCCGCTCTTACAAACTCATTACTCCAGTTAAATCCGTCAACTGCGGGGAGAGCATCAAATACTGTTCCGTGGGTGGTGCAAGGGGTGGTGAGGTGGCGCTCTTTATAATTATCGTTATTAAAGTAAATATCTCTGATCCAGAAATATTTTTTCTGAGTATAAACATTAACGCGATACTTTTTATTATAGCACCAATAAGATTTTCTTTCACCGCCGAGACGGTCTTTTTCGGCTACGGAAACACTGCTCGGAGTATCTTCGTTATCGGCTCTCCATTCCTTAATTATTTGACTGAATTTTTCGAAGGTGATAAGCCCCTTATCCATATATTCTTTAAATATGGGGAACTGAACATTAAGGCCCGGTCCTATACGGCCCCAACCAAAGCCGTTTTCCTGACCTACTTGACTGAAGCAGAACTTGGAATTTAAGGAATTACAGGTATTATCCATATATCCTCTTACGAAATCGGGATTTCCGCCGATTTCGGGGAATACGGGCTCCATTGTATTGGGGTGGTTAAACTCTTTACCCGCGCCGTATTTTTCAACTAAATATTTATGGTCATAGTTATATGTAAGATCCTCGCCAAGCATCTTAAATAGCGGTATATTAATTCTGTTTTTCTTATCAATTGCGGGGAGATACATATTATTTTTACTGGGATAATAGGGGTTATGGTATCCACCGAACAAACTGTATCCATCGGTACCTACTTGGTCGCGACACATACAAGAGCCGATTATATTATACTTTTCGGCCATATAGTTAAGAGAATGAGCGTCAATGTGCCAAGAACCGACAACTTCCGGGTATTCGCCCCAAATCTCTTTGAACTTACCAAAATATTCATCAATCATTTTTTCGCGCTCTTCGGGGGTATAACCAACAAGAAAACCAACCTCGTTATACCAATCCCAAGTAAAGCCCTCGCGGCCGCGCCACTTAATACCTGCGGCTTCTACAAGCTGCTTCGGAGTTTCAAACCAAGCACCAACCTCAACAATTTCGGGATCCTCGGCCTTGATGATGCTGATAAAGCGATCGTCAATAAGGGCATCGTATTGGAGCATAAAGGTTACGGGAACATTATATTCCTTGGCAAGTTTAATGCTCTCACGAACGGGAGTAACCATATACTCGATATCGTGGGCCTGATTTTCGCCTCTTAAAAAATTAAGAAAGCAATACTTATTATTCATTGTTACCACCTCAAAATCTTTGGTTACCTTCATTATACAAAAAAAGGAGGTTAAGTCAACCCCCTTTTCGCTTTATTTTTTAAGTTTTTTTGGCTTATTTCCCTAATTTTTTAAGGAATTTTTCGGTTCTTTCAATGGCTTCGATAATATGCTCGGTAGAGTAGCAGTAAGAGGCCCTTATAAAGCCCTCGCCGCCCTTACCGAAGGCAGTACCGGGAACTAAAGCAACCTTTTCTTCCATAAGAAGTTTTTCGCAGAATTCATCACTGCTCATACCTGAAACCTTAATCGAAGGGAAGGTATAAAATGCGCCTTTGGGCTCACGGCAGGTCATACCGATTTCATTAAAGGAAGAAACCATAAATTTTCTTCTTCTATCATATTCCTGCTTCATATTTTCCACTGCCTCGTCACCGTTTTTAAGGGCTTCGATAGCCGCATACTGAGCGGTGGTGGGGGCGCACATAATAGCATACTGATGAATCTTGGTAACGTTCTTAATTATTTCCTTAGGGCCGCAGGCATAACCTAGGCGCCAACCCGTCATAGAAAAGGTTTTGGAAAATCCGTTTATGGTTACCGTTCTATCCCACATTCCCTCAATAGAGGCAAAGGATGTATGGCGTTTGCCGAAGGTAAGTTCGGCATAGATTTCATCGGAAATAACGATTATATTGGTATCTTTCAAAACTGCGGCTATCTTTTCCAAATCTTCCTTTTCCATAATTGCGCCCGTAGGGTTGCAAGGATAGGGCAGAATAAGGGCTTTTGTTTTAGGAGTTATGGCCGCTTTAAGCGCCTCGGCGGTGAGCTTAAAATCATCTTCGGCACGGGTTTCAATAATAACAGGTGTTCCCCCCGCGAGAGCGGTCATTGGCTCATAGCAAACATAACTCGGTTGGGGGATGATAATTTCATCGCCCGCCTCAGTTATGGCGCGGATAACGCCGTCAATAGCTTCGCTTCCGCCTACGGATATTAAAATTTCATTTTCGGGATTGTATTTCATCCCGTATTTTCTCTCAACGTATCGGCTTATTTCTTCCCTTAGGGGCATAAGACCCGAATTAGAGGTGTATTTCGTTTTACCTCTCTCTAAAGAGGCGATTCCTGCCTTGCGAATATGCCAAGGTGTCTGAAAATCGGGCTCGCCTACACCGAGGGAAATTACCCCTTCCATAGTAGCGGCAATATCGAAAAATCTTCGGATTCCCGATGGCTTCATTTCGCTGACAGTAGTGTTAAAAACCTTACTGTAATCTATCATAATATATACTCTCTGTCGTCGCCCTCGCTATCGCAGAGGATAACATCCATTTCCTTATATCTTCTCATAACAAAGTGGGTTGCGGTTGAGGTAACCGAATCGATAGTTGCAAGTTCTTTTGCAACAAAACGGGCGATATCGTGAAGGTCCTTACCCTTAACAACAACATTAAGGTCATAGCCGCCCGACATAAGATAAACCGATTCAACCTGAGGATAAGACGCGACTCTGGCCGCTACCTCTTCAAAGCCCAAATCGGCCTTAGGGATAACATTAAGTTCTACCATAGCCGAAACGGGAGCGTTTTCGCACTTTTCCATATCCACTATAGTTTTATATCCTTTTATTACACCGTCTTTTTCGAGGGCTTTTATCTCGGTTTCAATTTCTGCCGCAGTTACGCCTAACATCTTAGCCATCTGCTCCAAGGTATATCTTGCATTTTCGGTGAGCATTTTAATAATTTCTTTTTTCATTTTCTGCCTCCGCTCAATAACATTATTATTATATCCATAATACATAATTTTCCTCGTTTAGTCAATATTTTTTCCGCCACTTGCAAATATGTATATTTTTTGATATTATATAGATTAGTAATTTAAAAGGGTGTTTTTATGATAAATTCTACGGTTGCCGCCATCTCTACCCCGCAAGGCGAAGGCGGAATAAGCGTAATAAGAATATCGGGCGATGAGGCCATAAGTATTGCGGACAAGTGTTTTTTCGCTTTTTCGGGAAAGCCGCTCTCTGCTCTTTCGGGATATAGCGCCGCATACGGCCGAATTAAAACGGCGGACGGCGCCGTTATTGATGATGGCGTTGCGCTGATTTTCCGCGCCCCTAAAAGTTATACAGGGGAAGATACGGTTGAAATTTCGGTTCACGGCGGCAGCGCCGCTTCCCGCGCGGCTTTGCGCCGAATTTTAGAATGCGGGGCGCGTCTTGCCGAAGGCGGAGAATTTACAAAACGCGCCTTTTTAAACGGCAAACTTGACCTTTCGGAAGCCGAGAGCGTTATGGGGGTTATAACCGCCCGAAGTGATGCGGCCTTAAAACTATCCCGCGCAGGTAAGAGCGGCGCCATTTCCCGCCGCACCGAAGAACTTCGCGAAAAACTTCTCCACTCGGCCGCTTGTTTTGCCGCATATTCGGATTTCCCCGATGAAGATATCCCTGACCTTGAGCCCAAAATGTTTATAGGTCTTTTAAACGAGTGCCAAGCAGAACTTACCAAAATGCTTAAGAATTTCGATGCGGGAAAGATTATCCGCGAGGGTATTGACTGCGCCATAGTAGGAAAACCCAATGTTGGCAAATCAACACTTATGAATCTTCTATCGCGCGCAGAAAAATCCATCGTTACCGATATTGCGGGTACCACCCGTGATATCGTTGAAAATACCGTTACTTTAGGTGATATAATTTTAAATCTCGCCGATACGGCGGGTATCCGCGATACCGCCGATATGGTGGAAAAAATCGGAGTCGAAAGAGCTGTTGAGAGAACTCGCACTGCGGGAATAGTTCTTGCGGTTTTCGATAGTTCCTCTCCCCTTACATCCGATGACCTTACCCTGCTTCAAGAGATTAAGGGTAAACACTCTATTGTTATCCTCAATAAAACCGATTTGGGTGCCAAACTCAGCCCTGCGGATTTTGAAGGGTTTAGAGTGGTTTCCATCTCGGCAAAATCGGGCGAGGGCGAAGAAGCACTTATAAAAGCCATCTCCGAAACCGTAGGAATAAATAATCTTTCCCCCGATGATACGGTGCTTATCACCGAAAGGCAAAGAGAGTGCGCCGAAAGGGCGCTTACGAGCGTAAACGAGGCCCTTGATGCCTATAATAGCGGAGTTACCCTTGATGCCGTAGGAGTTCTTGTTGATTCGGCGGTAGAAGCCCTTCTGGAACTTACGGGCAAGAGGGTCACGAACGAAGTAGCCGACCAAGTATTTAAAAGATTTTGTATAGGAAAGTAGATATGATACCAAGTTATAAAGCCGAAAATTATGATGTTGCCGTCATAGGCGGAGGCCATGCGGGTATAGAAGCCGCTCTCTCCGCCGCGCGACTGGGATGCAAAACGGTTATGTTCACCATTTCTCTTGATTGGGTGGGCAATATGCCTTGCAACCCTTCAATTGGCGGCACCGCCAAAGGTCACCTCGTTAGAGAAATTGACGCGCTGGGCGGTGAAATGGGCAAAGCGGCGGATAAAACCACTTTGCAAAGCCGTATGCTTAACCGAGGCAAAGGTCCTGCGGTTTATTCTTTGCGCGCCCAAATTGACCGCCGCGCTTATAGCGGATATATGAAACACGCCGTTGAACTCCAAAAGAATCTTGATGTTAAGCAGGCCGAAATCGTTCATATCGAAAATCGGGAGGACGGTTGGCATCTTTTAACCCGCCTTGGCGCCGATTATACTTCTAAAACCGTTATTATTGCAACGGGAACATTTTTAGGCGGCAAGGTTTATATTGGCGAAGTTAATTACGAAAGCGGTCCCGACGGAAACTTCCCCGCCACCGAACTTGCCGCTTCCCTTAAAAAGTTAGATTTACCCCTTGTGCGATTTAAAACGGGCACCCCCGCGCGAGTGCTCCGAGATAGTATTGATTTTTCCGTTCTCGAAGTGCAAGAAGGGGATAGCGAAACGGTGCCTTTTAGTTTTTCTACCAAGGAAAACCCAAAAAACACCGAGGTTTGCCATATCGCTTATACCAACGATGAAACCAAGGAAATAATCCTTAAAAATCTTCACCGTTCCCCCCTTTATAAAGGTGATATTGAAGGAGTCGGACCCCGCTATTGTCCGAGCATAGAGGATAAAATCGTGCGTTTCGCCGATAAAAAGCGACATCAACTTTTCATCGAGCCCTGCGGCGCAGATACGGAGGAAATGTACCTTCAAGGTATGTCTTCTTCCCTTCCCGAAGAAGTGCAGATAGAGTTTTACCGCTCTATTAAGGGGCTTGAAAACGTTAAGGTTATGCGTAATGCCTATGCTATTGAATATGACTGCATTGACCCGCTGTGTCTTGATGCATCTCTTGAAATCAAGGGGCACAAAGGTCTTTTCGGCGCAGGTCAGTTTAACGGCTCATCGGGTTATGAAGAAGCCGCTGCGCAGGGACTTATTGCGGGTATAAACGCCGCCCACGAGGTTTTAGGTAAAGAACCTCTTATCCTTTCCCGCGCCTCATCGTATATCGGCACTCTTATTGATGACCTTGTAACTAAAGGATGTCAAGACCCATATAGAATGATGACATCGCGAAGTGAATACCGCCTTATTTTAAGGCAGGATAATGCCGATGACCGCCTTATGCCCATAGGATACGAACTGGGTCTTATAAGCGAAGAAACCTATAATGAGTTTTTAGAGCGCCAAGCCCTTAAAGTAAAAGAACTCGAAAGGATAAAATCTGTATTTTTAGCCCCTTCCGATGAACTTAATAAGGTTTTAGAGGACTGCGGCACCGCCCCTCTATCTACGGGTTGCCGCCTTTCCGACCTAATTAAGCGCCCTCAGCTTTCCTATAAGGTTTTGGGCCCCTTCGATAAGGATAGGCCTTCTCTTCCCCCCGAAGTTGCGGAGAAGGTTGAAATAGAGATTAAATATGAAGGTTATATAACCCGCCAAGAAGCGCAGGTAAAAGAAATGCTGCGCTTGGAAAAACAGGTTATTCCCGAAAATATTAACTATGATGATATTTACGGTATTCGCCTTGAAGCCCGCGAAAAATTAAACAAGGTAAGACCTAAAAACATTGGTCAAGCATCCCGAATTTCAGGGGTTAGCCCTGCGGATATTTCTGTGCTTTTAATTCACCTTAGGAGTAATATATGATAACCTATGACTATGATAAAATCGCCCCTTTGTGCAGCGGTTTCGGTCTGGAACTCACGGCAGAGATAAAAGACCGCCTCACCCTTTACGGAAATCTGCTTACAGAGTGGAACGAAAAAATGAATCTTACGGCCATTACAGACCCCGAAGGCGTTTTATATAAGCATTTTTACGATTGCCTTCTTTTGTTTAAAAATGCAGAGGTTAAAAATGGCGCCAAAATTATAGATGTTGGTACGGGGGCAGGTTTTCCCGGTATGGTTTTAAAAATCGCCCGTCCCGATATAGATTTAACCCTGCTTGATGGGCTTAATAAACGCCTTATCTTTTTAAACGAGGTTTTAAATGCCTTAGGGCTCAGCGCTGAAACCGTACATCTTCGCGCCGAAGAGGGCGGTAAAAATCCCAAATATCGCGAGCAGTATGATATCGCTTGCGCCAGAGCCGTAGCGCCTTTAAATGTGCTTTCGGAATATTGTATCCCCTATGTTAAGAAGGGCGGATTTTTTATAGCAATGAAAGGAAGCCGTGCCGAAGAAGAATTGGAGGCCGCAAAAAATGCCTATAAAATCCTCGGATGCGAAAAACCCCACCAATTTTGCGAAACACTGACGGGCGAGGAGAAAAGAACCTTTATAATTTCAAAAAAAATATCGCAAACTCCGCCAAAATACCCAAGAAGCAACGGAAAGATTTCAAAAACCGCCCTTTAAAAAGGCGGTTTTTGTGTTTTTATGGAGAATTTACCCGACCGATTTTTCTTTACAATTTTTAAAAACTGACTTATCATAAATTTGTAAAGAAAAAAAGGAGGGACAAGCGTGAAGTTTATAAAACAACCAAAGTTATCAATGCTTAAACCCTCTGCAATTCGGGAAGTTAATCCCAAAAAATCATATAACAAAATAGACCTTGAAGCCCTTTTCGGCAGTATAGCCGCTAACGGAATTATCGAGCCCTTGTTAGTTGCCAAAGGAAAGGGACATACATATCGGCTTATTTCGGGGAGCAAACGGCTTTTCTGCGCCAAGGAAATCGGCATAAGAAGAGTTCCTTGCATCATTTATAATGCGGATGAAGAAACCTGCCGTCTCTACCATCTTATAAGCGGACTTTGCCGATATGAGACCCACTATCTTGAACACGCCAACCTGATGAAAGAAATTATGGAAAAAGGTAATTTAGAGGCGGGGCAACTTGCCGCCCTTATGGGACTTAAATCCCTTACGGTACAAAACAAAATGCGCATTTTAGAACTGCCGAAGGAAATAAAAGATAGATTGATTGACCTTAATTTAAGCGAGACCTGCGCCCGAATGATATCGGGGCTTTCTTCCGATAAACAAAATCTGCTTTTTGAAACGGCGCTTAAAGAAAACCTTTGCGAAAAAGAACTTCAACTTGAAATAAGCCGCCTTCTTACCGAAGACCGCTATGAAAATATAGATTTTTCCAAAGAGGAAAAGACGGAAGGAACCGCCGAAACCATTAAAAGAAAATCGGCCCTCGGAAATGCAAAATTTCTTACGAACAGTTTGTTACGCCTTGTAGGCCGAGCCGAAGAATCGGGGCTACCCGCCACATTTAAAACGGTAGAAACCGAAAAATACACCGAATATAAAATCAGAATAAACAAAAAATTTATTCCTTCCGCAACACAACTCAAAATTGTTTAATTTTATAAATTTTCAGGTAAATTCTGCCCTCACCTCTTTGTCCCCTTGGGGCGAGCGCAGTTTTTATATAGGAATGGCACGGAAAACCGTATCCGCACTATTCCACCATATTCATCCCCATACAGAAAACCGCGTCTTTTATAGGCGCGGTTTTCTGTTATTGATTAAAAAGTAAACGGCTTGGAAAAATCCAAGCCGTTTTTTAGATTTATTGAATACCCAAAAGCTGTTTGCGGAGTTTGCTTAAATCTGCTTCTGAAAGCGTTCCATCGCCGTTAATATCGGCGCAGTAGGGATCCATAAAGTCATCGTCGCCTAAAGTTTTATCGAGGTACTGGGCCATAAGAGCCAGTTCCTTCATATCTGCGGCGGTCTTATTATAATCGCCCGAGATATACTTGGCTTCGGTCTTTTCCATACCAAGCGTATCTGCAAGGTACTGAACGCTATACTTGAATTCCTTGGCTGTCTTCTTGGCAACGCTGGAAATATCAATATTATTTCTTGCATTATTGAGTATGGAAGTTGCGATAGCGTTAGACATAGTTCCTACTTTGCTATCAGTATATTGATAGAATATATTTCCAAAGGACATATCGGCTTCGCCAGTATAGTTAAATCCTAATCTGATTTCGGAAATCTTAATCTGTTCGGCCGTTCTTACGGTACCCGTAGCGGTATTAAAGGAATCCAAAAGATTTGTCTTCCAATTATTTCCTGCCACACTTCTTAAGGAAATGGTGGTCCAATCATTATGAATGAAGGGGAAATAGAATACGGTGGATGTACCAGTTACTGCAAAGGTATACGCTTGAACGCCATCCTGATCATAGATATATATTCTTGCGGCGGCATTTTCGCCCATCTTCGCGGCATTTACCCTATATGATAAGTAAATATCATCTATTTCCGCAAGGGTAACTGCGGCGCCCGCAGTCGTAGCGGCAAATCTTATTGTTCCCACGCCGGGAGCGCAAGAACTGTTACCGATATCTCCGCCAACACTGCTTATATCTACATATTCATTTGACTTTCCGCTATTGATAAATGTAGGTGTAGTTGAAGAACCGGTGCTATTATAATATTTGCTCATTCGAAGGGCAATCTGCTGTTCGCTATCGCCTAAAGTTCCGCCTACGGCTTCATAATAGGGGTTAGCGCCTTCGTTGAAGGTATAGTACATACCCGTGAACAACATATCGGCAGCCCCGCTTACATTATTCCAGCTGAAATGAATTTTTGAAATGGTGAGTTCATCGGCGGTTACACCGTGGGCTTCCATAAGCCATTCTTTCCAATCTTCGCCAAACTGCTTGGTCATAGAAGTATGTACCCACTCGGTATTGCTTGTATCGACGTACAGTACGGTGGCGGTTGCAGGGTTACCGTAATGCGCAAATCCGTGACCGTTTTGGGCTCCGTTATAGATATAAATTCTTGCGGCTACCTTTCCGTTCTTAACGGCATTATTCACCTTATATGAGAAGTGAATATCATCAATATCCGCAAGGGTAACAGTATTGGCCAAACTATTGGTTTGAGCAAATTCAATGTAACCCTTCTGGTCATTACAACCGCTATCGGCGATGGTGCTACCTACTCCATCTATGGTATAAACGGGCTCGCCTTCGATACCGGCGGTTATATAATTTGTAACGGCGGCGCCTGTATTATTAAGTGACTTAACGGGGTCAAGGGCGCGCATAACCATATCCTTGGTGGATTCAACTACATTATTTGCCGCATTACCCGTTGCGTTGAAACCGTTAACCTCTACTTCGGAAATAATTCCGCCTACCTTATTTATATGAGAGAAATATTGGGGGTTGGCTTCAACGATTTCTATTCTTACGCAACTGATTTCCGTAGGAGTGATATTTGCATCATAAAGTCCCAGTTGCGCGGGAGTTTTTTCGGTAGAAACTGTGGCATCGCCTACAATTTCACCGTCACCAATACCCGTATCGAAATCTATGGAAATATCGTCATCATCGATTATGCCGCCGTCAATAATATCTTCGCCATCACTGTCTACCTCGCCCTCATCTTCTTCGGGGACATAGATTTCGTTATTGTTAAGCACCTTTTCGGTCCATACTTTTATGGGAGTAGCATCGGCTGCGAAAACTTCATCATAGCTATTACCTATATATATATTCATTTTAGAAGGTCTATAATCCTCCAAAACGCTGGTATAAACCGAAATATTATCAACGCAGTTCTTTGTGCGAAGATTAAGGAACATATTTACGGAGGTATCGTTATTTACGCCGCCGTAATATGTGTATATGGTACCAAGGTCACCGTCGAAAGCGTTTTCAACCACCTGATACTCCGTATTGGGCGACCAAGCAGGAAGCCATTTATCCATATTTTCGTGAACGAGGGTGCGCTTATTAGCGGAATCCTCAAGATAAAGTTCCAGATAATCGGTACGGTTTAGAACGATATTTTCATAGGTTGCCTTGCTTCTGTTATAGCCGTTGGCCTCTATTTCGGCAACATCCAAGTTCCCCGAAGTAACGGTAGCGACAACTCTTAAATATGATGCCATAAGGGGCGCATCAACGAAATATTTTGAAAACTCGGTTTCGCCCAAAGCGGTGCTGCTATAAACCAATGCCGATTCATCAAAAACGGCAGTTTTTGATGAGGAAGCATAGAATTTAACCGAGGAAATATTATTCGCAGCGGAAACAAATCTTATGCTATCGAGAGGAGCGTTCTGATAGAGGTTATAGCTATATTCAATGGTCTTATTTTCGCCCTCTGAAGTCACCGTTGCAAAGGTATCATAATCGCCATCGTAGGTGAGCATATGATTTTCGCCGCTATAGTCAGTTTCGTTAACGGCTGTTCTATTGCCGCTCGCATCAAGGCGGTTAATATCTACGGCAATATGAGAAAGAAGATTTTCTTTTTCATTATCTTTAATATATTCGCTGCCGTAAACACCGAGTTCGGAAATTCTGATTCCCGCTCCCTCGGATCTGATACCGTTTATTGCCACCCACGCTTTATAATTTGCCAAAGGCAAGGTAACTTCGAAACTTACATATCTTGCGTCAACGGAGTTTTTCATAGTGAAAATCTGCATTCTTGTGGTATCTACGGTGTTGTCGTAATCCACAATAACGCTCTTGCCGTTAAAGAGTTTGTTAAGATCGTTTGAAGCGTGAATTTTATACTTTCCTATTTCGTTAATATAGCCAATATAACTTCCGAAAAGGAATTTATCAATAGAATAGGTTTTTCCAAGGTCATAGTAAATATGAAGGGATGTGGTATCACCGTCATAATACATCCTATAGTTACCGCCGATGGCAACTCCTGTTGCTTCATCGGCATCATAGAGTTGGGTTATGGGATACTCGCTTTCATCGAAAAGACCATTAAATATCTGGCGGTTGCCTGTATCGGCTCTGACAAAGGGTTTACTGGTGTTTTCGGCGAGGATATTGCGACCGAGGGACTTAATATTATCGGCGCTGAATTCCGAAGCCGCAACCTCATAATCTCTCTGTTCGCCGAAGACACCTATTTCAGCAAAACGAACACATCCGTCAAAAGTGCTCATATCATATACGGGAGCATACACTCTTACCGCGATATATTTTGCAATAAGTTCGGGGCTATTAGAAAAATCAAAATACTGAATCCAGGAATTATCTCTGTTTATATATGTAAACACGAGAGAATTTTCGGTAAATAAGTCGCCTTCTTTTTCGGCCATATAAATTTTATATTTATAGTTGCGAAGCGAAGTTTGATAATCCGAAGATACTACCATACCTTCGATGGAAATATTTTTATCTAGATCGTAGATAAGTTCCAAGAAAGCGCCATCATTTTTGAAGTTGCCCGTCTTTATGCTAACGGATTTATCAAAGGCGCTGTCCGTTAGTTTTTTATATTGGGAAGTAAAACATTCTTCCTTCTTATCGCTTACGCCATCGTAATAATTTACGGTAGGATTACTTCCTGCAAGAAGGTTTTCTTTGGTGATGTTTAAATCCACGACATTGTTATATGAAGAAACGGTGCTGCCAATTTCAACTCCCGAAATTTCTTTTAGTTCTTCTGCATTTTTAATTGCGGTTTCGAAGGGCTCAACATTATATGCGCCCTTGGTATCAACGCTTTTTGCCGCATATACCCAGTCGCTTACATTCCAGTTTGCGCTCTCTTTTGTGGTAGGAACATCGTCGCAATTTAAAGCGACAACCGAACCTATTGTCATATTAATATCGGGGTTATTATTAGCGTCGCTATCAACAAGCTGAAGTTCTATTCTTGCGATATAATCGGTGCCTGAGAATTTTTCTCTCCAACCGCTGAATCCCTCTATGCTATTTGCTAAATCGGAAAATCTAACGGTAACAACCTCGCCTACCATAGATTCATTAATATCAATGAAATAAGAGGTGGGTCTGGCGCTATACACACCATTAAAGGTACCGGTTACTCTGAATCCCATTTTTGCGCCGGTGGCGGCAGTGTTAATTTTATTTACAACAAAACTAAACTGCAAATCATCTATGGCACAGAGTTTCTTCGTTGCGCTGAAGTTGGCGGATAACTGGTCATCTTCAATACTTTCGGGGTCATTGGAAAGGAAAAGGGTGTATTTATTATCGCCGCCGACACTTGTTCTGTCTTTATTCGTAGCGAAATCAAAGGTTGCGGTTTTTACGCCGAAAAGACGCTTATCTTCTTCTGAAACTGCGCCTATGGTAACACCCGCATTTCCCTCTTTTAAAAAGGTTGCATCAGCGAGGTAATCTGCTTGAGTATTATCCATTTTTTCGCCTGTTACGCCGTAAGGGGTAAAGAAGTCACCGCTTATAACACTATAAAGATTTCCCCAAGCGGTTTTGAGTTCGGTAGGGTCAAAAGAATTAACAAGAAGTGTTGCCAGATTCTGCAGTGCAGCAGAGAAGGCATCGGTTCCTTCGAAAGCGGTTAAATCGAGGGCAGATGCCTCGGTAAACAATTCGTAGGGGGATAACTTATCTAATCCCTTTACGCTGCTATCAAGTTTAATCCACTCGGCGATAAGGTTATCGCAAGCGGTATCAATATTATTTTTTATTACGGTATTTTCTGCAGTATAGGCATTTGCTACCACACCCGAAAAGGCGGGAAGCATCATTCCTAAAATAAGGGCTACCGAGAGAATTACCGAAACGTTTTTCTTAATATACTTTTTCATATCTATTCTCCTTTCCCTTGTTATGCAGTTTTGCTTTCAACAATTTTAACGATAATTACTGTATATGCGCTGGTGTCATAATTAGAGGTTACCTTAATTGCAACGGTATCGCCAACATTAAGTTGTGAAGATGTAGCGGTATATGTAGCGTTTTTTCCGTTTGCGGTAAGAGTACCTACGTTCTTCTGAGTCCATCCGTAACCGCCACCGTATGTATGAGGTTGACCGTCGCCTGCGGCAACGTAATCGTTTTTGCCCCAGATTTCCCAAGTAACGTTTGCAAGGTCGGCAGAAGCGCCATCTAAAATAGCGTTTCCGCTCGCATCTTTTGTACCGTAGATAGCATCAACATCAAAGGTCATGCTCTCGCCCTTAACCATCTCAATTTCGGCCATTTCTTCGCCTGTTACAACCTGCACCTGCTCATCCATAGTGGTATAGATGATAAGCATATGCTCGTTTGCGGTAAGGGTATCGGTTATTACGCCGCTTGAATTTGCGGTAACAACTTCATCGGCAACGGGTAAAAGGTCACCATCGGGATAATATCTGCCTGTATCGGCGCAATCATCCTCATCCACAACATTTCCCTCGGCATCTGTATTTTCTATATCAACGGGATAATAATAAACTATTCTCTTAAATTTCTTATTTGCTGCAGCCGAGCCCATATTTACGGTCAAACTTCTTGCAGAAGCATTTTCCTTAACCTCGGCAACCAAAGCAATATCGCTATCCTTAAGATAGGTAGCGGCAATAATATCTTCAGAGTCACACGTGGTGGTAACTATCTGGCTCTTTTTGGGAATATATCTCATAAGAAGTCCCTGATAAGCATAGATATCAGAAACGGCATTAAGGCCCTGCGAGGGACAGAGCCAAAGGTCAGAATTTCGGCTGCTATGACCTACAGAAGTGGGCTTCGGAATATATTCGCCCATAAAGAACCATCTTGCGCTTCCGCCAACACCCGCATTGCTCTGGGCGATTACCATACTCGCTTCGTTAATGCCAAATTCAAGACCTTTCTTTGGCTCGGCATTAAGGGCAATTACGCGGGAGGGATATCCTGCAAATTCGGTTATATAAATATCGGGAACGTTTTGGGTCAAAATTTTATAATAGTCAAGATAATACTCATAGAGATTATATCCATCGTGCAAATCCATACCGAGTTTAAAGTTGGGAAGCGCATTTAGGTAGGTATGGGTTGCAAGATAATCGTAAGCATTTTTGCCTTTGCTATCTACCTGTTCTTCTCTTGCAACGTTAAAGAAACTTATAGCGCCGTTCTGCTCGGTATCCTCGCGCCACCAAGCAGCGAAATCGGTGCCGCAGATACGAACTAAATTTCTCTTTCCTTCTTCTACGAATTTATTATGTACTTCAAGAACCATTCTCGAATAGTAAACGCGCTTATCAAGAATAGTTTCATAGTTAGCGCCATTAACCTCATTATAGAAAGAGAAATACTTAACATTAGTAAGACCCTCAACATAAAATAGCTGATACCATAGGTGATATGCGGCTTGGGCGAAGGCCTCTAAATCTCTGGGCGCCGCACGGGTACCATCGGATCCATAGCGGGAAGAGCCGGGAATTGCAAACCAATCCTGCATTTCGGCCGCAACGATACCGCCGAAGTTAAGCTGAACGATAGTTCCCGCTTCCTTTAGCATTTTTACTCTTATAACGAAGTTCTTATACTCTATACTGTCAAAATTATAAATGGCATTGGTCCACTTATACTCTTGAGATGCGGAACTTTCATCAAGATATACTATCCACTGAGGATAGAACATCATTCGCATAAACGCGGGTTTTACTATATTGGTACGCTTATCATTTACACGCTGATAAGCATCGTTCATACCGTAATAGTAAGGACCGCACCAAAGGTTATCGCCAAGACCTTCATAACTATCTTGGATAACACTGCCGGTATTTACGGTTATAGTTCTGCTGGTGCTTGTGCCGCTTGCCGAACTAACTGCAATAGATGCAATGGCGATTACAAGACACAGAGCAAAGGCGGTAACAACCGTAAGAGTTCTTTTAAGTGAAAACTTTTCCATTTTTTGACCTCCGAATAAAATATTCCCATAGTAATATAATTATATAAGAAATTCTCATATAAGTCAATAAAATATGATACAAAAAAGCAATGCCGCACCTTGTTTTTGCAAGGTGCGGCGAGTTTTCGTTAAGATCCGAATAAAATATTAATCAATTTTATTCTTCATCTTCATTTTTCTTTTTCTTTTTGAGGATAATAAAGAGGATTACGCCTGCGGCAACTAATGCTACCACGCCTGCGCCTATACCCACGATTAACCAGAGATAATTGTTTTCACCTTTATTCTTGCGAACAACTTTTATCTTCTTCTTTCTCTTGGGTTTATCTTCTTCCTCTTCCTCTTCTTCCTCATCGGTTTCTTCCTCGATGATATCTTCCTCTTCTTCCTCTTCGGTTACGGGCTCTTCCTCATCGAGTTCTTCCTCGATTTCGGCATAAGCGCCAAGGGCGAAGGTGGAGAAGGTTGCATCATCAAATACGGCGCAGTAGTAACCGTTTATAATATCGAATTCAACCATATTGAATCCGCCCCAACCGCCGTTTAAGAGGAACACATCTTCGGTTTGCTCCGCGAGGGTCTGCGGAATTCTATATGTAATTGTTCTTCCATCAAAATCGGTAACAATGTTGCCGTTAAGGTCTAAGAGATAAATCTCATAAACATCGGAAACAAGCTGCATATTATTATCGCTTGCAACGGTCTTCTTTTCATCGGCAGTAGCGGCTCTCTTCTTAACGAGAATATCCTGAACGGTGGTATAAACATCGTTATCACGAAGGGCATTGATATCAACTGCAATTCCGGTTTCCTTATCGGTGAAGGAAGCAACCACGCCGTTTACAACGCGGCCTCTTGCTTCAAGACCGTAAACCTGAATTTCAGAAAGGACGGTAGCAATCTTGTTACCATATTCCTCCTTGGAGTATACAGTATCATCACTGCGAACGATTTCTACCCTTACATATTGGGCAATCTGAGGAACGAAATCAAACTTGAATATACCGTCTTCAGATTTTGTAGTCCACTTTTTAGCGGGAACTGCCTTTTCGGTATAAAGGTCAAGGTCGTTGGTGCTAAAGTAGAAATTGATTTCATCGGGCCAATATTCAGGGTCGCTTCCGCCCATAATGGTGATATTATCTATGGCATTAAGGGTACCCATATCAATAAGCATATTGATGGATTCTTCACCGTTCTTACCGCCGTAGAAGTCAAATACTGTATCGGGGTCACTATCAAGAGCGTTTCCGCTATGATACATTACTGACCAAGTAGTATGACCGAACTTCCACTTGTTAGCGTGTTCGGAAATAGCCATTGTTCCGTTCTTGCTTGCGGAGAAGAATGCCGCGGTATCGCTCTTGCCTTCTGCAAGGTTATTATAGAAGAATTCTTGGTCGTTTCCGCCAATGATTTCTAACTCACTAACTTCAAGGACATTACCATCGATTTCCTCAATAACAAAGCGAACATAACGCATATTGCGGGGACTTTCGGTGAAGTCAACAAATACTTCACTTCCCATATCTTCAACTTCAGAGTTATAGGTAAGCACCAAAGAACTATTCTTGTACATATCTTCAAGCTTATCAGAAGCGTAAACCTTCATCTGCTTGATAGTACCTGCGTTGGTCTTAATCTGAAGTTTATTGATTACCTGGTCTGCGGCAAGGTCATAGAAGAATTCAAGCTTCTCGCCCTCTGCCATATTAACAGATGCAAAGGTATCTTTCTTGCCATCATAGGTAAGCTTATGCTCAGCGCCATCGTAATCCTTATCGTTAATCTTTTCAGATTTACCGTTAACATCAACTCTCGTTACATCAAGAGCCGCGCCTGCGCCAAGGTTTACAAGAGCGTAGGGCTTGATATAGCGGGTTCCGTAAACTCCGAGTTCAAGGATACGGATACCAAGACCCTGGTTAACGCCTGCCGATAATCTTTCAAAATCGGATACAGGGAACTTAATGCAGAAGCTAATATAACGAGCGTTAATCTGCTTATTAAGGGTTAGTACCTGTGTGGTGCTTGTTCCGTTAGGACCGTTTACTCTGTTATCGTAGGTTAATATTTTGCTCTTCTGTGAGAACAGACTTGCAATATCGGGAGAAGCGTAAATCTCATATTCGCCCGTCTGATAACCTGCTAGGTTAATATGCTGTAAAAGAAGTTTATTGATTGTATAGGTGTCACCCAAATCATAGAAGATATGAAGTGTTGACCTATCATCAACGGTTTCGGGATTTTGTTTATAGTAACCGATACCTGTAGAAACATCACCGTCGGTAAGATATTCTACCATAGATGTAGGACTGCATTCTTCCTTAAATTTCCACCATGGAATCTTCTGACTTGAAGTTGCTCTGAATCTGGGCTCAATACCTTTAATAAGGCTTTTGCCGAGAGCCGCTACCTGACCGTTATCAAAGTTACCTTTTTCAACGCTGTAAATGGTAACAGGTCCGTATGCTGCCACTTCAAACATAGTTAATGTGGTATCGTCGGTATAAACGCGAAGACCGATAAACTTGCCTTCGGGGATTATATTGTTAGCAAAGTTAATGAACTGCACCGCATTATAATCGGCAAACTTATGGGTTGCAACAAGGTTCTTTGCCTGGAAGAGTTCGGAACGGCTATCGCCAACATAGATATAATACTTATCGGCAAGAAGTGTTCCGTCACTTACAACAAGCATCTGATTGATTTCTGCCAAACCTTCAACATCAAATGCAAAATCAACGAATGTATCCGCATTTCCTGCAAGACCATCCATATTAAATGAGGATAATATATCCGCGTCGGTAAGTTTTTCTACGGTTTCGTTTTCGGTAAGGGGAGTAGATGTTGTTCCGTCAAAAACAGAAACATCTGCTATAACACCCTCAAGCATATTTTCGTGTGTTACAACGCTTTCATCAATACCGTTTTCGGCATCTTCCATAGTTGCAAAATCCTGCACTTCGCAGCTTCTTGCAATAAGGAGACGGTCACGAACATCTTCGGCATAAGCTTTTGCTTCTATAAATGCTTCGGTATTTTCGTAATATTTAGTATCAATAACAGAAGCCGCATAGAGCCAGTCAGCTACGTTCCAACCCTCTGTGTTTTCGGGAAGTTTTGTGGTTACATAGGTAAGGCATCCGCCGATTAACAAGGTATCGCCCGCATTACCCGAGAGGCAAACTCTGAAATCGCCGATATTTCTGGTCATTGCAGTTTCGGGAACACTTGCTTTATAGCTACCGCCTATAACCTCGTTAAAGGAAATCTTTACCCATTCGCCGTTCTTTTCGGCAGGAATTACGATTTCTTGTTCGAAAACAGGAATCTGACCAAAGGGGTTCTGTGTGGTATAGAAGAATTTTGCAGTTATATCTTCTTCACCTGCAAAGTTCACCTTAACCCAGAAAGCAACATCGTTGATATCGCCAATGGTATCCTTGGTTATGGCGCTGTCAAAAAGAACAACCTGATGGCTACCATCAAATGCGCCGTCACCCGCAAGAGTGATTTCGCCATACTTATGACCAAGGTTAACTCCTTCGGGAAGTTCGCCCGTATAGTTAATGGGGAATTTACCTATATCGGCATTCTGTGTGCCGTTAATATCAAAGAATCTCTTAACGCCCAAAGAATCGCTGGTTACAAAAATCATCTTGCTCCAAGCGTTTTTAAGGTTCTTTATAGCGATTTTTTCTTCTCTTGAAATGGAAGCAAAGGCATAAAGTTCGTCAAGAGCTTTTTCAAATGCTTCGGTGTTTACTGCATTTGAAAGGTCAAGAGCATCACCTGCTTCAACCCATTCATCAACGCCCCAAGAATCGCTTCCTGCGGGAAGCTCTTTCTCTGTGGCAAGTGCCTCGAGCGCACTACCTACAACAACCTTATCTCCCTCGTTACCCGAGAAACAAAGGTCTAAACGCTTCAAGTTTACAGAAGCGGCTGTAGGAACAAGGGTGGACCACCACTCGCTACCATCAAGCTCATCTAAAGAAATCTTTATCCATTCACCGCTTTTTGATGCGGGAATAGTAACTTCGGTGGGATATATATATCTATCGCTAAATACCAAAGCAACCTTAACGGTTATATCTTCGGTGCCTGCAAAGGTAGGTTTAATCCATACTGCCATATCGGCAACTGTGCTTACGATATTTGTAGCGCCGCCGTCGCCTTCCAAAAGAACAACCTGATGGCTCTTCATACCGTTTGCGTCGTTAGTAATCTCACCGGCGCCGGCAAGGGTGATTTCACCATAACTCTTACCAAGAAGAACACCGTCGGGCAATTCGCCTGCGTATGTCGATGCAACCTTACCGATATATCCGCTACTTGCATTATTAAGGAAATATCTTCCAACAGCGAGATTGCTGTTTTCATAAGTGCTTAAATTCTTCCACGCTGTTTTGAATTTACCAATAGCTTTTAAAGCGTCCGCCGATGCAGTTGCGTATTTAGAAAGTTCTTCTAATGCGGCATTAAATGCATCAACATTAAGAGCGCCTCTTAAATCAAGTTCAGAAGCTGCCATAACCCATTCGTCAATGGTCCAACTGCCGGAACCTGCGGGAAGTTCTCTTTCGGCAACAACCTCAACGGCGGAGCCAACAATAAGCTTATCTCCATTGTTGCCTGTAAATGTAAGCTCGATTCTCGGAATAACCGCTTCAGCCTTAGAGCCGAAGTTTGCCTTCCAGTTTCCACCTGCAAGTTCATTCAAAGATATTTTTATCCACTGGCCATCTTTAGCTACCGGGATTTCTACAGGATTTTGGTATGTATTTTGGGAACTGAAAGTTACAGAAACATTAAATTTAATATTCTCTGTTCCCGCAAAGGTGGGCTTAACCCAGAAATATATATCCTCGATGTTTTTAATCAGATTTGTAGAATTTGATTCGAGGAATAACTGTTGGCTTCTGCCGGAAATATTAATAGCGGCATTAGTAAGGGTTACTTCTCCGTAATAAGAGCCAAGATTTACATTTTCGGGAATTTCGCCATTGTAGGTAGAAATGGCTTTTCCTGTATTATCTGTGCTCTGTCCGTTCACCCAATATCTGTCAACAATAAGGTTACTGTTAATGCTGCTACCCAAGTTCTTCCAAGCTGCCTTGAAATCGTTAAGAGCGATTTCTTTCTGTAAATCATTACCTAAAACAGATTCAAAGTTTGCAATAGCTTCCTTAAATTCGTCAACATTAATAGCGTCTTTAAGGTCAAGCGCTTTTGCATTATTTATCCATTCTGCATTGGTCCAATCGCTACTACCGTCGGGAAGAGCTCTTGTTTCTGAAACCACTTCAATAACACTACCGATAACTAAAGTATCGCCATTATTTCCGGAGAAGCAAGCATCAAAACGTGGAAGAGTTATTGAAAGAGCGGTGGAAATAAGCGTAGTCCAATCTCCGCCAGCAATTTCATCTGCAGAAACCTTTACCCACTGGCCATCCTTAGATGCAGGGATAGTTAAAGTTCCTGAATAAATATTACGGTTACTGAAAACGGATGCTATTTTAACGGTTATATTTTCAGTTCCTGCAAAGGTGGGTTTAACCCAGAATATAATGTCTTTAATATTTCCAACAGTGTTAATAGAGCCACCCTCAAACAACTGCACTTGGTTGCTTACAGTGGTAGTCATTTCACCTGCACCTGAAAGGGTGATTTGACCGTAATGACTTCCAAGATTAACTCCTGCAGGAAGAGTATCTGCATAAGATGCTGCGGGTGTACCTTTATCGCCTGCACTTGCGCTATTTACAAAATATCTGTTAACACGAAGTGAACTATTTACCGTGCTGCCAAGATTTTTCCAAGCATCTTTAAGCTCACCGAGCGCTAAAGCTTCGGGGCTACGGTTTGCAAGGGCTGCTTCAAGAGCAAGGATTGCGGCTCTCCACGCAGTATCGTCATTAGCAATGCCTGTAACAGCTTTAGCGGCTGCAAGCCATTCATCAGCTGACCAATTTTCACTTCCTTCGGGAAGCGTTCTTGCCGTAACCTCATGAGCCGCACCTACTAAAAGCTTATCACCGTTATTACCGGTGAAGGTAAGTTCTATTCTTGGAACGGGGTCATTTGCCTTTGCGGTGAAGTTTGCTTTCCAATTTCCGCCTGCAAGCTCGTTAAGAGATACCTTGATCCACTGACCGTCTTTGGTTGCGGGAATGTCAACAGGGGTATCATAGGTGTTTTGAGCGCTGAATGTTACAGAAACATTAAATTTGATATTCTCTGTTCCTGCAAAGGTGGGTTTAACCCAAAAGAACATATCTTCTATGTCTTTAACTTTATTAGTAGAATTTGCTTCAAGGAACAATTGCTGACTGCGTCCGGAAATATTTATAGCCGCATTAGTAAGCGGAACTTCATAATAATTTGTTCCTAAGCTTACATTTTCGGGGATTGTTCCTGTATAGCTTGTAGGTGACTGGCCTTTATATCCCTGATTTGCGCCGTTAATCCAAAATCTACCTACCGTGAGATTACTATTTGTAATCTTACCAAGTTCTACCCACTCTTGCTTAAGGGTTTCAACCGCGGCAAGAATTTCGGCAGATTCCGCCCTTGTAAATACGCCGCTTAAAACGGGGAGTATTGTTGTTAAAACAATAGCAAAGGAGAGGATAACTGCAAGATGATTTTTAATAAACTTTTTCATATCTTTTTACTCCTTTACTGTTTTTCTGTGTATTTACCGTAAAGAACGGTAGTGTTATTCCAAGCGGCATCGGTCTTGGTAACGGGGTCGCCTGAATAATCGGGATTTAAGTACCATCCGCCAAAGGTGAAACCATCAACTGTATATGCCTTAAGGTCAGTAACCTCGCCGATTTCATACTTAACAGGGATTTTATCTGCGCCCTTGGTAATGCAATCAGTTCTGTAATATGTTACATATTCGCCTACGCGAACGATAACTATTCCGTAGCCCTTAACATCATCTGTCATAGAAGCTTTAGGTGTTACCTTAATAGCAACAACATCGCCTTTTTTAAGTTCAGATGAAGCGTTAAAGGTAACGGAAGTATCTGTAATATTTGAAAGTGTGCCAACGTTTGTAAAATCGGTAGCAAGCTTATAATCATCAGCTTCGCCTACTGCGCTGAAATCATAAAGTTCAAAGTTTACTGCATCGCCATCAACGCCGTAAACATCCTTAACTGCAATATCAACACTGCCGCCTGCAACAACGGAAACTTCTTCCATTTCCATTTCAACCTGTACCTGTTCAGCAAGTGTTGTCATAACAACATTAAGAGCGTGGGTTTTATCGGCAGGAACGGTCCAATTAAGGTAACCGTTCTGGTCTACGGTTAAGGTAGCGATTCTTGTTGCAAGAAGGGTTGATTCCGCATAGCATATTGCATCGTTATAACCGTCGCGGTTGGTATCATTACCCATAGCATCATAATGAACGCCGAAGGTCTTACCTGCATAGGCGGTACCAAGTTTAACCTTTAAGTTTCTCTCGTTTTCGGAAGGAGCAATTTCCAAAACAACAGTTGTATCATTGCCTTTAACGAAAACAGCGCTATTGATATCATCGCTATCGGGAGTAGATTTAACTACCTTGCTATTTCTCGGAATATAACGCATTGCTAGACCGCGGGCGTTATAGTTTTCACTTACAAGTTTAAGTCCGTAAGAAGGCTGACCGGACATACCCGAAGCAACGTCGCTATGACCCATATTAAGAGGTTCAGGGATTCTGTCACCAAGCCAGAACCAACCGGCAGAACCGCCGTAACCGAGGTTAGCGTGATTGATAATAATGGTAAGGTCACTCATATTAAAGTTCATAGAATTCATATTCTCTCCGCCACCGGGAGTATATGAACCGAACTCGTTAGCAAAAAGGCGGGTTTGGGGAAACTTTGCCTTAACATTATTTACATTTGAAGTAAGGTCTTTGAGCATCTGCTCTGCAGAGCGGGTTGCCTGATATGTATGAGAATTAAGATAATCGGCATAACCGGGAACTATAAGAGTTTCATAGGCAATCTTCATAGTGTTACCGATAACTTCATTTTCATCGCTATCATAGTAACCAACTATTTCGGTTGCAAAAATCTTAATTTCATCGCGAAGACCGGCATCCTTAAGAGCAAAATGGATTTCCTTAATCATTTCGGTCCAATAAATTCTCTTATCAAAGAATGCCTCAAAAGCGCCGTTGTTAATCTCATTATAGAAAGAGATATAGCCAACATTAACGCCTTGGTTTTTAAGTTCGGTAATTATAGCGGTAACGCAATCTGCCCACTGCAACAAATCTTTAGGCGCAGATTTATCAATGGGCTGACGGGCAACGTTCTTAATAGAGAACCAAGAAGCCACATCTGCCGAATTGGCGCCGCCGAAGTTTATACAAATGCTTCCGCCGCCATCGGAAATGGACTTTGCCTTGCGGGCGTATGCCTTAAATTCTTCTGACTCGAAATAATAGTTTCCTGCCATATACTGAGCTTCCTGCTCTTCTACGGAAAGAGAGCGGTCAACAATCCAATGGGGGAAGAACATCATTCGCATGTATGCAGGTTTGAGGGTATTATTGCGCACATCGTTAACAGTTTGATATGCATCCATCATACCTGTATTCTTATAGTCATAGGGTCCAACCCAATAGTTATCACCTATGCCAAGGTAATCTTCGTTAAGAACAGTGTTAAAATCAACATTAACGGTTCTTTCCGAAGCACCTACTGCAGGCAGCGCAAACGAAGCCACTGCCACGCAAATGCAGATTGCGAGAGCGGCCACGCTCATAAGCGCCTTTTTAGAAAAGTTCGCTTTCATAAAATTCTCCTTTCAAATACCTATATAAATATATTGTCTACTCATAAATATTTTACCTTTAACCCCTTATTCCAGCCATCCTATGAATCATAGATTTTAGACGCTTTTTGTCGGGATTTCGCCCTCTTTTTTATCGCGCCATCCACAAAAATTTCATATATTAGAGCTATGGTACAATATTCTGTATATATATTAACAGAAAATTTACAAAATGTCTATGCTTTTTCTTTGGGAGTTTATTGCTTTTTTTAAGGTCTTTTCTGAAATATATAATATTTTTCCAATATGTTACCAATTTTCTAAAACCAATACATCTATTTTTAAAATCTTTGTTGATATTTCGTGGGGCTTGGCGCCTGTATGTGCGCCCGTTTTTTTATTTCATAAATCTAAATTGAAATTTCGTAGGTGTCGGCGTCCCCGACAACCCGTTTTTCTCGTTTAAAAAACGGACGGTCAAAGATGCCCGTCCCCACAATATACACACGCATATATAAATAAAAAACAACCATACCCGCCAACAGCATTGCCAATAATTTTTTTCATTTTTCTTCCTCCTTTTTGACATTTACTAAATGTCATATTTGTAGCTATTATAGCATATAATTTTCTTGTTGACAAGCACTAAATGTCAAAAAGGAGAAAAATTATGTTCATAAATAAAACTGCAGAAGGTCTAAATAATGTTTGCGGCAAGAATATCGCCGTTTTAAGAACGGATTTAAGAATTTCGCAGCGAGAACTTGCAGATAGGATGCAACTTGTTGGGATTGATATCGATAAAAATGCTATACAAAGAATTGAATGCGGTAAGCGGTTTGTAACCGATATAGAAATAATCGCATTCGCAAAGGTATTTAATAAATCATTTGATGAATTGTTATCACCTGACAATTTTTGAAATGTTTTTCGTAATCAAAATTGGAATTTCGCAGGGGTTGGCGTCCCCGACAACCCGTTTATTTTTGTAAAATCTTTATTGGCGTTCCGTAATTTAAGCCCTCCTTGCTTAGGGAGGGGGACCAAGGAAGTTGATGTGAGGATGTTATAAAGATTTTATGTCTTATCTATAGATTTGACGTTTGAGCGATATAGTATCCCTCAGTCAAAACCTACGGTTTTGCCAGCTCCTGACAGGAGCCCGTACCCTCTGTCACTTCGTGACATCTCCCTACACTGTAGGGAGTCTCCCTTTAGGCAAGGGAGCCAAATTGCGCGACGCTCTCCCAACCGGAGCCCGTATCCTCTGTCACTTCATGACATCTCCCTACAAAATAAGAATTTCACGCAAAAAACAACCCGATTAGGTTAATCCTAATCGGGTTTAGTTATTTATTATTGCTCACACCTTGAAAACTGAACAAGTAATGAAGATGAGGATACGAAAAAATAGGTCAAGCCCTCGGTCTATTAGTACAACCTGGCACACGTATCACTACGCTTACACCTGTTGCCTATCAACCCGGTAGTCTACCGGGGACCTTACTAGCTTATGCTATGGGAAATCTAATCTTGAGGTTGGCTTCATGCTTAGATGCTTTCAGCGTTTATCCAATCCGCACTTAGCTGCCCAGCTATGCCCTTGGCAGAACAACTGGTGCACCAGAGGTGCGTCCATCCCGGTCCTCTCGTACTAGGGACAGCTCCTCTCAAATTTCCTACGCCCACGACAGATAGGGACCGAACTGTCTCACGACGTTCTGAACCCAGCTCGCGTACCACTTTAATCGGCGAACAGCCGAACCCTTGGGACCGAAT
>JAZNFF010000105.1:0-2400 GCA_045588995.1 Acutalibacteraceae bacterium | reverse complement strand
CACGGCATCGGTATAACTGATACTTACTCTCATATAAACATCCGAAGTGGATTTATAGTAGAAATACATATCCTTCATATCAGATAATTTAACCGCTGTTACAAGATTAGTTGGAACCTCATCACCAAACTGAAGGGTTTGTGTTGCCTTTGTACCGATGGGCATTTTTATGCTATTAGCATTAGCACGTACATCGGAAGGTACTTCATCTGACCAATAATCAGCGCCGATTGCAGCTTGATTTAATAAGGTGGCATCAACCTTATCACCTACTGTTGCTGAAGGAGTTAATGCCTTCCAAGTATTTTTAAGTTCTGCCACTAAAGCGGGGTCATAGGCAGAATCTGCCTTACCGATAAAACCGCTCACTACGGGAAGAATTGTGCATAAAATGATGGCAAAGGAGAGAATTACGGATAAATTTTTATTAAGTAACTTTTTAATATTTTTCATTATATATTTTCTCCTTTCCTATTAGTTTTGGGGCTCCGCTACTATCTCTGCTATGATGATAGTATAAGCGGAGGGATCGTATTTAGAAGTGATTTTGATGGAAACCGTATCACCGATAGCGGTACCTGTGCTATTGTAATTACCGTTTTGGTCGATAGTACCGCAGTTTTCAGTGGTCCAACTATAACCGCCGTTTGTATCGGTGCGAGCTTTTCCGTAAACTTCCCAAGTTACGTTATTAAGATTAGAATCATTATCTGTACCGTAAATAGCGGTAACATCAAAGTTGGCGGTATCGCCCGGTTTGAGTTCGATATAATCCTTATTGGTTACTATCTGAACTTGTTCATCGAGAGTAGTATAAACAACCGCAATATGCTTATCGGTAGGAAGAATATCAACGATATTTCCATTCGCATCTGCAGTAATTTCCTTATCGGTCACAGGGAGAAGGTCCTTACCGCCTTCATAAAGTATATAAGTAGAATTTCCATTATTATCCTTATAAAGATATGGCCATTCCCAACCATCAATGGCGGCAGGAAATTCATAGATATGACGCTCAAACTTGCGGCCTGCCATCTTTGAGCCGAGAGATACTGTAAGCTCGCGGGACTGACTATTCTTTTCAACATCGAGAACAACAGACATATCCTCAATGTTTCCATTATTATCCTCAATACCAAACACAGCGCCTATTATATCACTGGAATTTATACTGCTCTTATAAACCTTACTATCGTGAGGAATATAGCGCATCATAATGCCGTTAAGGGCAAAATTATGGGTAACGCCGTGCATATCCGATGAAGGATATCCCCATTCACCTTGGAACATAATTGCCATAGGAGGAGGCGTCATATCAGAACCAACCGCCCAAAGCGCGCTTCCGCCGTAGCCGAGGTTTGCCTGAGCCAAAACCATTGAAAGCGCATTATACTTATAGTTGATTACATAAGGCTCGCTAACGGTACTACTTGTAGCACTCGCGGGATATCTACCAAGGGTTTCGTTAGCCCAAAGACCTGGATAAGCCGTTACGGTATCGGAAAATGCCTTATATGTGTTCTCATAAGAATTGGCGTGAGGATAGTGGTGAACATTAAGATAATCATAAACGGGGTCACCGTTTTCATCAACCGCATTCTCGATTACATAATCGCACCACTCATTAATGCCGGCGCCTACACCATCCGTTACAAAGCCCGAGAGCTCGGTACCGAACATTTGGATTTCGCTACGGATATTCTTATTATAGTGCTTGCTCTCTTGGTTGCCTGTATATGTATGGGCTTTAAGCTCCTTATCAACGGCAATAAGCATTTTGCACCAATATTCGCGAATATCAAAAAACATACGGAAAGAACCGCCGTTTACCTCATTATAGAAGGAAAGGTACTCAACGTTATCATATCCGTGGTCCCAAGACCATTCAAATATGGCGCGGATGGCTTTAGCGGTTGCCTCTAAATCCTTTGGAGGACCCTTGCCTACATCGGTAGAGGCGCCATCCTCAAAGAGCCACCACTGACCCATTTGCTCGGTAGTTGCACCGCCGAAGTTTAAAAGAACGGTAGTGCCCGATTCCTTATACATCTTAACTTTAGACATAAAGTTGATGAAATAAGGGTTATCGAAATTATATATTCCGTTTTTCCAATTTGCTTCCTGCTGCTCTAAAGGCAAGGAATCATCAATAAGGAAATAAGGAAGGAAAAGCATACGAACATATCTCATCTTCTGAAGATTATTACGCTTTTCGTTCACGGTTTGGTAAGCATCATTCATACCATTGATATAAAGGGATGACCAATGGTTATTGCCAACGCCCGCATAGCACTCGTTTACAACATTGTTTGTATCAACAGTGATTAAACGAGTAGTTGCAGCACGGCCATCTACAGCCATAGATACACCTGCAACGCATACGCAGAGCACTACAGCCAA
>JAZNFF010000104.1:0-2973 GCA_045588995.1 Acutalibacteraceae bacterium | reverse complement strand
TCGATAAGCACATTGATGCCATCAAGCTTTGTTAAGGTGTACCAGCCATCGGGGATACCAGTTCCGGCATCGTCGCCTTCAAAACGATAATCATAAATGGTGCCGCCTTCAACGTTATATCCACCCACAGTGTAACTTTCCATTTTGTCCAGCTTGATGAATTTGGCTAAGTAGTTCATCATTGTGGTGGGAGATTTTTCGTAAGTAAACGACCAACTGAAGTATTCGGTATCCAGGGACAGCAGATAATTCTGATATTCCTCTACCGAACGGTCGGACTGCTTATCAGCGGTAACATAAGTCCACTCTCCGTCATACCAGCTGGCATAGTTCATAACGAGAACCACACCGACTACAACCAGCACTACAGCAATAAAGGGAGCCAGCAAACGAGAGAGGGTCAAACTGCTTGCAGACTTAGAAGATCGAGGCAATTTGATTTTGCCTGATGTTCCGCCTTCACTACGAACCAAAGCGCGGATCTCGCTGATTTTCCAAGGGAGATGACTTTGACTGAAAGCGTGTCTATCCGGACTGAGTCCGCAATCGCTGTTGGAACATTCGTGATAGTATTCCGTGTGCTGCTTATCTTCAAAAATACCTTCTTCATGCACGCTTTTGGTGCCGTCGCCGTGCGTAGTGGTCGTCACACGGGTTCCCACCCGCGATTTAACAGTGCTGGTATTGCTTCGCAAAATAAACTTAGCACCGCAACGAGGACAGGTTTCATAACCGTTGTTCCGCGCCTCAAGACTATAGTTATCCATATAAGCAAGTGACCAACGGCGGCGCCAGCACTTAAACAGCCCTATAGCCATAATAATAGCAGTTATCGGCACAAATATGGTATACCAGGCCGACAAAATACCTTGCACAGCCGCACCGGCTAATAGCTTTTCAAAAATAGACGGAGCGGCAAACAGCATTACCGCTAAAATTGCACCGTAGATGATGCATCTCTTAATAAACACGGAATTATCGGGTTTTCCAACCGCTTGTTTGATATCTCTTGTCATGATATGTATCTCCTTTATTTATCTTTTTCGTTTATCCAAACACGCTATTAAATACAGATTTCAGATAGTCTTTTCTATCAGCATTCATTCCGGATTCATCCACAAGCGAAAGGGCACTTTGCAGCAATTCTTTGGCTTTATCTGTGTTTTTATCTACACCCCAGCCGAAATGATAAGCACACGCTGAATAAAATTCAAAAGCAAACATTTTTTGGTTTGTATCGGGATTGATATATCCCTCTATATACTTAATTGCATTTTCAAAAAAGGAGGTGGAAACGGCGTATTCACAATCCAACATTTCGAAGAATAGCTCGATGGCCTTTTCGTTATTAGCACAACAGGTTTCGTACCAAGCCCGAACTAAAAGCTCATATCCGACTTCAATGCTTTCTGCATCCGTTATTTGATGCCAATTGTTAAAGATAGAAGCAAACCATTTGTTGACACCATCGCCAACCCCGCTGCTTGAAAAAACATTAAAGGCTTTCTTTAATTTGAGTTTATCCGTTTCATTGGAAGTCAGTATTTTGATGGCTTCTTCCGTGGTAGGTTGATCTCCTGCCACCACACGTATTGCTTCTAAATTGTCCTTTAGTTTATCAAAAAATCCCATAATAAAATCCTCCTATAATTTATCTTTTTTGAGATGCGTGTATTTGGGCATCAACAAAGGCTTGGTTGTGCGTCATTCCTTGATTTCGGCGCATATTGTACCAGGTCCAGTCGAAACCGTTGCCACCTTCCGGCACGGCGCTGATTGCAACCGACGACAAAATCAAGAACACAAGAGCAACAATGGCCCAAGCTACGTAAATGACCACCGGCGAGATGATGTAAGCAAGCACCGAAAACAGTGCCGCCATCAGTATGCATTTTACCGCCGAGCTGCCGTCTTCATTTATACAGACCTTGGTGATAAAATTGCTCTTTTTGTCAAGGGCGATTTTAATGCACATTATTCCGCCCAGCAGCATCGCCGTAAGGAAGCAGGCCTCGACACCGAATAGATTATCAAACACGGGTAGACCGATCTCCTGGTCGGGTGCTGCACCGCCATTGGACACGCTAAGTAGAATCGGCATTATAATAAACAATCCACGATAAGCGTTGTATCCGCCGAGCACAAAGGCGATGACCTTTGCCAGTTTCAGTTTGAAGAACAGATACTTTGCGCACAGTACGGCACACAGTGGCAAAAACACGTGATACAGCATAACGCCGGTCAGCGTATTGCCGAAGGCCACAAGCGGTGAGCCTGCCAGCGCATTGCCCACAACCGTACCTCTCTCAATATTCTGATTGGCGAAGGTTTGGAAGTAGGGACACACCACCGCGCCGATCATCAAAACTACCGCTACGATTTTACCGATGGTATTGAAAATATCCTCTAACCCAAACTCTTCAATAAAGTGTGTTGCACCGATGGCGGGCACCAGTACGCTGATTCTGTCGTATGTATTCAGGTCATCGTAGAACCCCACGTTATCTCGGATGCAGAACAGATAGGATAGAATGAGCAGCACCGCCGTTATGATCCACCACAGGTTTAGTCCGCCGATGAAACCGCATACCACAAAGACGGCAAATTCCACCGCACCGAGAATACGACTGTGGCAGGCGGCAAAGCCAACCACCGCGCCGGGGAGCAGCATCATACTGAACATTCCACCCACAGCGCTCCACAACTCGTTCTCCATTAGCGATTTAAACACGTACTCCGGCAGCAAGTGTACACCGCCTGCCGCAAGTAAGAGGACTACCATCAGAGCTGTGCCGACTATGAGGAAAAATCCTTTTTTTATGTAGGTCATAAGGCACCCCACCTTTCTAAATAATTCTTCATCGTATCAATCACCATCTTTCTTGCTAATTCGATTTATAGGTCTTGTCAAATTCTATGTGCTCAATCTTTACCGTTCGAGTTATAATCTCCAAAAATAGCATCAAATTCATC
>JAZNFF010000103.1:0-17580 GCA_045588995.1 Acutalibacteraceae bacterium | reverse complement strand
AAACGTAAATCATATTTAATTTTGGCTGAAGGTCAGCATGATGGGACAAGCCCAGCGTATACTTAGGTGTGCCTAAGCCTCGTTATTACGAGAACGCAATACCATATACCGATACAATGGATCGGTCCACCGCTGAATAGTGGTACGGCAAGGATTTTCATTACCGATTAAATCCCGTAACTTCGGTGCTTGATTTAAGTACTGAAAAATATATCCAAGCAAATATTTTTCAGCCGTGCCTTTCACGGTAGCAACGATGAACCTACCTGTCATCGCTCAGGTGTGCTGCCACAGATTTTTAGTTAATAACTTAAAACTTAAATCTGCTACTCAACCTGCAACATTTCGGCAGCTGTACAAGTCGGACCTTTTCAGGTACACTTCATCATCTCTCGACAAACCTTTGTCGAAGATACCATAACTTCCCATTCTAATGGTGCAACATTCCTTCGCACACCTAATTAAATTTTAAAGAACTCCTTCACAAACTTTTAAGATAACACTTAAACTATAAAATAGAGTTTTTTGAATTTCAAGAAAAGATTAACTTTCGGTATGACTTATTAAATCAAACGTAAAAAATTCAGCGGGACTTATATCAAAATACAGCATTGTATCCATCATCGATTTAAACGACGGGTCAATTTTTCTTTTGAGAATCCGGCTGATATACCCCTCGTTATATCCGAGTGACAAGCTAAGTTCTCGAGCGGTTATGTTATTATCGGCCATAAGTTTTTTAAGCCTTTCTCTGTAATCGTTTTCCCAAACTGCTGTATCAATATACTTTTTCATTGATTTCAACCTCTTTTCATAAAAAATATGACCTCTAAAGCCATAAAACTTTAAAGCTCATATTTTTATTACATAAGGTTTTATATGAGTTTCAAGAAAACATTAAATTATTATACTTTTCAATTTTTTACGCAATATTTCAACATCGTTAACACAAGCCGCAAATTCTTCTTCGTCCATTTCCTTTTTTAATTTTGAAAGTTTTATCGAAAAAGATTTTGTAATAAATTTTCCGTTTGCTCTTCCAAATTCGCCTGACCGGCTCAAATAATTTATAATTCTTATAGGCTTTGAAATATCATCATTTTTAAAAATTGGATATAGCGTCTTCTTTAATAGTGAATAACCCGTGCATGATTTTTCGTCTAAACAATCCAACTTTTCCAAAGTCTCAATTACATGGTCTAATTCCTCAAAACCTATTTTGTTAGAATGTTTTGTAATCGAAAAAAGTTCGTGATATTTTTGTTCTGCTTTTTTGTCGCGAATATCACAACGTTTATGTGAGTCCGTCAACATAAGAATAATATCTGATAATGTCCACGAAAGATTAAAATCAATAGTTTCTTTCTCTAACAACCCACCGCTTGTTGTATAAATAGTAACAGAACTAAAATCTGTACCGTCACAATACTCTACAATATGTATTGTATTATCATGAAAAAAACAGTGGAAAAAGGAATTGATATTTAGATTGCTTATAATGCATTTTCTTTCGCCTGAAAGATTCTCACTATATATACAATCGTTTTCTTGATATATAAAGTTTCCTTCGTCAGAGATATGTCCGCTTTGAATACGATTTCCATCAAAATCAATAATCATATAATTATTATCAGTTTTGTCATAGAACTGCCAATTTAAAATAATATTGGTATCATTGATAATTTTCCATACCCCGACATGCGATGCAAGTACTTTTTCTTCACCATCTTTGATAAATAAAAGTTTCTCATCTTGTAAATATATCTCACCTTCGGGTAATTCTTCATAAAACTTTTGGATTTTTATGCCGTCAATTGTCGTATAGAAAGCATCTTCGCCGTACAAATCTATTAATGTCATAGTTTTTAATACCTATTTGTTACGATCTTACCAATTTTTATCATTATATGGTTTATCCTCAAATCCTTTGTTTTTTAAGTTGCATACCATTTTATCTAACTTATTCTTCCAAAAGTTCTGGAACCAAGTTGTATTACCAAACCATTTTACAAGTGTGGGGCTAATCGCATAATAAATTTTTATAAATGCTCGTCCATACCAAGTCTTTGCGAGATTATAATCACGATAACGACGCAGTGTCCAAACTTCAGGGCAATCATATGAACCATAAACAGAGGTCGCTATGTAACAACCATTATTTTTATATCGACGATTGATTTCAGAGGGAGACATATTAACATATTTTATGAGCAAAGCGGTTTTATTTTTATCTTCTCTTATACCATACCCAACATTTGCCATGGAAATAACTGCATTTATATTTGGAGTTAATATAACTTTTCTTAATATGTTTTCTGCTTGAAAATCTATTTTTACATACTCTTTTGAAACTTCATGAATGATGATTTTAAATGAAGCGTTGCTATTAGAAATACTAACTCCATGTTGCTTTGCCTCATCCATAAAAATTTTGTTTGTAGTAGAACCAAAATAGGTCATGTAGTGAATACCATTACCCAAAACAACACAACCATCAGATTTTATAGTTTCAACTATAAATAGCGATTGGCAAAAAAACAAATATAGTCTGCTTTCTATATATCTAAATCCAAAATAGTAATCGGCTGTGTTTTCCTTCCAGTATTCTTCATCTTTTGAACAACCGTAAAATCCGTGTAGTTGTGCCATGTTACTTAGAATTTTGTTCTTGGCACCCGTCATTGATTGCTTTAAAATATTGATTTGTTTTTCTAGTCGTTCTAAATAGCTATTATATTCTCTATTAATTTCCTTTTTTCCTAAATCATCAGCAATTCTTAATGCAATATCAAATTCTTCGGTTTTCGCAATAGAATTCATCTCATGACAAACAACAGCAATTTCTAAATTCATATTATAATTATGGCTGTTTTTACGCACATACTCTGATGTGTTAAAAAACAATTCATAATTAAGGGCTTTTGTTAATTCCCACCAGCCACGATACTCAGAAGAATATGTAGTAGTTATAGTTCTTAAAACCTCTATGGCTTTATCTATTTGTTTTATATTGATAAGATTTTTAGCGTTATCAAGCATCAATTCGACAGATTGTATCCCCTCAACCTTCACAGGCTCAGATATTTGCACCATCAACTTTTTTACTTCATCAGCAGAATATTTACAACCGCAAGACTGGCATACAAATACACCGTCTTGCTTTAATAAATCATTTCCACCGCATACTTCACATGTTAATTGTTTCATAAGGTTTACCTCACTTTAAAATCTTGCATTTTCGGTTTCTATCTGCTATTAATAGTTCAATTTCATTGCACAAGTCGTTGACTTCGGTCATTTTACCGTCTTGTGCTTTTTCAGTAAGCTGGTCTATCTTATTTGTTATTTTTTGTTCAATTAAGGCAAGTGACGGATGGCTCATAGGATCGCTGTATTTTATAAGTTCTGCAAGATTTTCCAAACGAGTTATGAGCGCAGGTTCGGTTGCTCTTTCTTGTAAAGCGATTACGTCATTTTCAAGCAACTTTATAAATAACAATTTTTCTTTTGTTGTATCGTCAATATCAGCAACTGCATTTTTTGCAAATAACGCCGCAGAGCAAGCAACTATGTACACGGCTAAAATAATTATTTGAATTACATTTGCTACTTTAAGGCTCATATCGGCAAAAACCATAAAGATACTGCCAACAACAACTTGAACACAAAGATATACTAAACCAATCAAGGTTAGTGGAATACCAAAAAATGTGTTGTTAGGTGTTGTCTTTCTGCCATATGAAACAAAGAAACCAATAACCTGTAAAATAAAAGCTAAAACTGTAAAACTATAGGCAAACCAAAAAACAGTTGTAAAATTATTTGCAAAAGTAAAAACCAAAACATTGTATATTGCAAAAACAATACCAAAACTAATTCCAATTAACAATCTATTATTTTTCATTGTTTATCCCTCTCTTTTTGTTCCGCAGTTGGAACAAAAGTTTTCTCCGTCTTTTAAGACTCTACCGCAATTAACACAAGTATTTGCACCGCCTAAAGCCTTTCCGCAACCAGAACAGAATTTTGCATCAGCTTCAAGCTGTTTTCCGCAATTTGAGCAAAATTTATCACCGGCAGCATTTGGAGTCTTACCTGAAAAAGCCTGAGCCATACTACCAAAACCATTTTGTGTATTATCTTTTATCATTTGACCGAAAGCAAACGCCATTGGCATCTGTGCCATAATTCCGCCAACATCATTGCTCATACCTTCGTTAGCGGCATAGGTCTTCATGATTTCAGCCATTTCCTTGTCTGCCCAGTTGTAACCAAGGGTTTCCATACGGCCTTTTTCGGCAGTAGCAGCAATTCCAACTGCACCTGCATCTGCTAATGCGGTTTGAATCTTCTCATAATCATCCTTGTCAAGTTGAATTGTAGATACAAAGAAGTTAATGAGCTTAACACCAAATGGTTTTATATCATTAGCTAACATTTCATGCATTGCTGTAGAAATTTCATCTAATTTGGAATTTACCGTAACAAAGCTTACCTGCGACATAATTTTATTTAGATAAGTTTTTGTGCGGGTAATAATAAGCTCACGGAAATATTCAATAAGCGTTTGCTTATCAAAACTATTTTTAGTTCCAACAAATTTCATAAGGAATTTTCTTGAATCCTCTATCTGAACACCCATTCCACCGCTTGCTCCGGCATGAAGAAGAATGTTGAATTTAGGGTCAAGCACCTGCACCTTGCTGTTAGTACCCCACTTCATATCCAAAGGCATAGTTTTATTTATAAAATAAACTTCACAGTGGAAGGGGTTTTTTCCGTCTGTTGAGATATTAACGATTTTATTAAGTAAAGGTAAATTCTGAGTAGACAAAGTATGTCTGCCTGCACCAAACAAATCCAAAGCCTGACCGTCACGGAAGAATATTGCTTCCTGTGAATCGTGGACTATAAGCTGTGATGTTGTATTAAAATCTTCAATAGGATGTTTCCAAACAAAAGTATCATTATCGCCTTCGTATTTAATTATATCTGCTATTTTCATATGTATTTCCTCCGGTTAGTTTAATTTTTCTTTTTCGGAAAGTAATGTTTTTACTTTATTGTCATTCTCGATTATCTTACTTTTTAATAATTCAATATGTTTCTTATCTTTTTCTTTAAATTCTTTCGTTAACCTAATATCTGAATCTCCAAAATACATTCCAAATAAAACTACAGCGCCAACGGGAACTATTAGAAGCAACCACCAGTTTGATAGAGAAGGAATAAGCAAAAAAATTAGGATTATAACAAAATATGTAACGGTAAAACCTACATTCACTTTATTATTTGAATTTATTTTATCTTCATAGTGATTTTGTTTATTTTGAAGTTCTTTTATCTGATTTTCAAGCTCATTTGTATCATTTTTTATATATTTAATTTGAGAATCTATGTCAGATGTTTTCAAAAACAATTGATGTTCCGATTTGATTTTTTCTATATCTGTTAATCTTTTGTTTTTATAATTGTTTATATTATTCTTTTCAACATCCGGTGCAAACGATAATGCCATATTAAATTCATATTCCAAAAGGCCTTCATCAAGCCTTGCAGGATAGTATGGTGAAGGTGCAATTACCATATCTTTACTTAATGGTGTAGAACAAATAATTCCCCACCAACCGCGCCAATCATTTGAATATTCCTTACTAACGGTAGTATATATCCTTTTTGCTTCTACAAGATTTCCTTTATTTAAGCAATCATTTGCCATATTAAGCAATCTCTCTTTTTCCGCATCACCTTTTACAGTTTCAACAGGACCATCAATTTTAACAGTACCTTTGATTTCTTGAACTTTTTCCTGTATGCGTTCTTTGGTGTATTCCATACCGCAACTATCGCATTTAGCAACCCCGCCGGATTGCATAACTAATTTTCCACCACATATATCACAAACTAATGCTGCCATTTTAATTACCTCCAATTAATAATCCTTCGGTTTGCCACAACCGCGACAAACTTTATTGAAAACACCTTTAAAATGTCCACAACAGTGTTGACAAATTCCTTCGGATTTTCGCCTTTGATTTTCTTGTCTCATAGCTCCTTCTAAGTCTGAAGCAACTTTTATATATTCTCCACCGTCATCGTATGAGTCACCATAAGAATAAAAGAGAACTGATTTACCTAAGCAAAATTTATAACCAACTGGTCTATGATAATAAGCTTTAATATAATTCATTTTTTCAGCATTAACAATTCCTTGTCGAATCATTTTTCTAATATCTTCATTTTTATAATTTTGTTCGTTCAAAGCATATAGGAAGTTTGAGAAAACTGATTTTCCTATCCATATATTATCGCAAAACTCTTTTATAACCTCTTTAGCATAATCTAAATAATTTGTATCCAGTGAGAGAATTGAAGAAAAATCTTTATCGATATATTCTAAAAGTTTATCTGCGAAGTCATATAAATGATATTCCCCTAAAGTATCTTTATATAGATATTTTCCTAATTTCGTGTGTAGTTGCAGTCGCAATATATAACCCTCAACCTCTGTAGGATATTCTTCCATAAATTTATTGAGTTGTTTTAGAGCAGATTCATATTGCTGGGCAGAAATCAAATTTTTTATATTCTCTAATAGTCGTTTAATCTCTGATGAACCTTTTATTATTTCGACAGGTCCATCTATATGGACTGTACCGCGTATTTCTTGTATTTTATCCTTAATTATTTCTGCAGAATAAGGTGTGCCGCAACTTGTACAAATTCCTTTTCCACCTGATTGCATTTCGATTTGACCGCCACAAACATCACATACTAATTTTTTAACTTCCATATCAATTCTCCTCATTTAACATTGATAAACATTTTAAAATCATCATTATAAATTTCCAATGCTTCAAGCAGTCGCTTTGTTACAGGGTCTGATGTAAATATCATCATAAACGCCAAAAACATATTCCACGGCATATCTCTTTGGTCTGCTTCAAAAGCTGAGATTGTTTGCCGTGTCACCTCTACCATTTCTGCAAGGTCTGCTTGTGATATTCCCATCTTAGCTCTAAGCATTGGCAAACTCGCCGCCAACGCTTTAGCTAATTGCTCTTTTTTGCCTTTCGATATATTCATAAAATCATACCTCTTTCTTGATTTAACATTATTATACCAAATGTAAGATAATCTGTCAATATGTAATTTTAAAAAAGTGCCTTCTTTTTGAAGGCACTAGCTCCTCGCAGATATAATTATGTGTTTCAACCCGCACGACTTGGTTTAACAATCCGGGCACTGCACTCATTTCAAACACAGCACTACCAAGGCTAGCAATTCGATGATTATACCGATAGCAGCAAAAACCAAAGTAAGTACATCTTTGTTCTTCATGGGCGTACCCCTTTCTTCTTTGAGGAGCCAATTATATTATACACGTTATTTCAAAAATTTTCTATTAGCAAATGATATAAAATAATTTGTATTTTTTCTACTTGACAAGCTTTGACGGAAATTTTGTAAAAATTAATATGGTTTCGCAATAGCGCATTAACTATAAACATTCCCCATAATATTACCTCCTGTGCCCAACATTAATTTTACAATGTTTAGGCTTTTTTGTTTTGAGATAATATAGGGAACATAAAATTCGACTTTCAAGAAAACAAAAAAATAACGCAATTGTCTTTGTAACAAAGAACAACTGCGTTAATAAATAATTATAATACTTACCAAGTGATAAAAGTAATAATATCATCTGTTATGCTAATACATCCTTCAGATACTAGCGTTTTTAAATCACGATCAAACATAACATTACTACCTAAAATCACACCAGGAGGCGTTGGGACGCAATACTCTTCTTTAAGTTCGTTATAAGTTAATTTACCTTTACGTGCAATGATTTGCAGTAACGACCCGTTGCGCACTTCACTAACTCTCATAAATTTCACTCCTTATAAAATTTTTTATTTTGTAGTTATTTCATTAAATTAAATCGAATGTGTTTTTGATTCCTTCTACATATTCATGGCTCATATTGTGACCAATAATTTCAATTATTTGATTATAGATTTCTTTTATTTCATCGGGAATATCAGTATATATTTTTTTGATGGCATATGTTAAATAAATTAAATACTGTTGAATAGATTCAGATTTTCTAAGGCTCTCTTCATTGTCAGGATTGATAGTTCTTAATATATGTCTATAATAATCTCCTCTATTCCAAATTCTAATACTATCTTTTAATACAAGTTCTGTGAAAGCAATCGCAGCATTTTCATTTTTATCTAATAATTTATTTATAACGCCACAATACACATTAGCAAAACTTATCATATCACAAGTGGTATCGCATATAAAAAATCTATCAAGCGAGATTTTATCTATAATATAGTTTTGACTTTCGATTTTAGATAGTATTGTATTAGCTCTAAAGCAAATAAATTTGCAATCGGATAGCAAATCGTATAATGTTTTCTCTAATTCTTGAGGCTTGTTTTCCAAGAGACTATAACAAAGGCCAGGTAAGCTAACCGTTAATAAACCCTTAGGTATAATTTCCAACTTATATTGTTGTATCAATTTAATAACAGGTTCAACTGTTAGCAACGGTATCTGCTTAATGACTGCAGCATTACAACAAGCTAAAAATTCCTCACAGAAAAAACCTGGTGATAAAGATTCAAATTTATACCCATCAATTTCAAAAACAGTGTTTTTACTTTCTTTGAGCCAATTCAAGATGTTAATAACATACTGTGCATCAAGAGTGCCCATAAAAGACTGTAAATATGATATTGTAGAATAACAAATATGAACATTTTTTATATTATTTAAAACCTCAATACAATCATATCGATTCATAACTATTAATGTTAATGCATCTACAAAAACGTCATCTTTTATTAAGTTTTTTTCTGATTCCAGCTGAGTATTAATTCCATGTGAAATTGACAGTTTGTGCTGAGATGCAAAAACAAAGAAATTAGATAAACTTTGATGATAATGCTTCAGTAATAGAGAATTAGAAACCATGTTAGAACGATACGTTTTGCCTACTTCTTGTTCTCTTTTAACATATTCATCGTGAGATTCGCCGGTCATCTCTTCAATAGCTTTTTTTAATGACTCGACTGGATTATCATCAGATATATGGAATTCTTTTAGCCATGTGCTAACCACAACGGGATGTGTCTTTTTATACTCAAATGTATCCGACAAAGCTTCTGTATGACCGGTTCTGGTAGCTCTAGCCATATAAAACTGATGGCTCTCATCATACGGATTTTGTATTGTAAATTCATGTGCTTTTTTCGCCCATTCGAAGCTATTATCATTGTCGTTCATAAAGAGGTATATATCACTGATCATACCCATCATTTTAGTTTTTTTCTCAACATCATTACTCAACGAATCAAATAATGTCAGTGAGTTTGATAAAGCTTCCGAATATTTCATTAATTTTACTTCACATACTACCTTGTTATATCCGTTTTCAAAATCATGATTTGCTTCATAGATATTGCTGATACATTCATACATGTTTTGTACATCGCCAATAGCGGTATAATAATTCCATTTGATTTTGCAAATATCTTCTACTGGTAATTCTTCAGAAGTTAACGCATCGATAAACTTTTCGGCATTATATGATTTTAACCTAGTAAGGAAAGATATGGCCTGTCCATAAAACTGTAATAAATCATCAATATAAATATCTTCGTTGTTTTTTAAATCAAAGATGCGAAGCAAAAGTTCTTCATGTTCACCATTTAATTTGTTTCGAGAATAAAAATTTAAGATATTGCTCAATATGTGATAATCTTTGGACTCACAAGCATATTTATTTACAATTTCTTTTGCATCTTCCAGTTTATCTTCCAACTCATATGAATATGCATCAAGACATTGTATTAATTCATTATTTGCGTTATTTATTAAAGGACGATATTTCCAATAGTTTGATGTATCCTTACTTATAACGCAAGTTTGTAATAGCATATAAATAAGTCCTTGCGGTAAATTAGATAGGTCGTTCCAATCTATTTCCGCAAACAAATTTTTGATACTATCAAAATCGTTATTATGTGAACAGTTGAAAACTTTTGCAAATAGCTTATCGTCTTTTTCAAGCAAACTTATATTTTCCTCTGATATAATACCTACTGAGCCTAAAATAATCCCTCTAATACACTCATAACTTAATCCTGGGATATTAATATATTCGCATATAGGATTTAATTCGTGCTTAATTCCAATTAAACCGCAAGAGGAAACATAAAGTTCAATTATTCTTGATTTTAAAAAAGTATAACAAACCATCTGTTTATTATTGATTAAACAAGGTTTTAAAGTTTTAATAACTTTAATTATTTCAGAACGCTTAACATCGGTACCAAATATCCGTGTGTCTTTAGGAACGTTTTCTACAGCAATTAAATAATACGAAAGTGCTATATTATAATTAGCAACCATTTCATCGTAACCATATTGTATAGCTAATGTATGATTTTCAATTGCTTCAAAATGTTTATCGTACTCTTTGTATATAAATGCGCGATAAACATAATAATCAGCTATTATGCTATTATCTTCTTCTATATCAATAATAGGTTTAAAATATGTATCTAGTGAATTGATTATTTCCTCAACGCCGTTTTCTTTCTGTAATGCGGCTAAATAGTGTTTTATAAATACAACTCTGTGATAATTGGGATCTAATTTCAAAGCCTCTTCTATGCTCAACATAGCATCAGCATATTTATCTTCAATACAATGATTTACTACAATTACAGCCTTAGCAAAGTGATATAATTTACTTTCTTTGGCTATTTCTGGCTGTATATTTTTAAATTGATTGAAGGCCTCCTTGGTATTTCCCAAATTACTATAGCACAAAGCCATATGGCAGTTTATATTACAGATAACCTTATCTATATGTATCTGACTTTCACCGCGCAATTCAATTGGCACATCTGCCAATAACTTAGTATATTTTGCAATAGCATCCTCATCGTTTTCTGTCGGATTATTTTCTTTACCAACATCTTTGATTTTTTCTAAAAACTTCTCTACTTTTTCGGAAGATGCTTCTATATAATCGGTATTAAGTATTGCAATATTACCCATTTTAGAAGCTGATTGATTTGAAATTATGGTTTTTAACATATCAATCATCATATCTGATTTGCTATCTAATTTATCTTCAAATCTATGATTGTCTAATTGTAATTTACCTAAATCAGAGTGTGGATTTAATATTATTTTCACATTATACGCTTGTTCGTAAATACTTGAAAAAACCTTATTTAACTCAGATATTTCATTAGCTTGACAGCCATAATTTTTCACAAACAGATTAACATTATTAGTAACAAATTTCTCTTTTGATTCAATAGCATTTTCACCATTAAACATATCTAAAACATTTTTAATGGTATGAAATTGCTCAAGGAACTTTGTTAAATTGTTATAATAAGGCTCATTTCCAAAACTATTTAACAACATTTCCTCTATATTAGTAATTAATCTTGGATCAGTAAATTTTGTATCAATAATTTCTGCTGTTTTGTTTTTTATTTTATCACCGATTAATGGTTCGGCTACCGCACCTACTACGGAACCTAATTTTTCAACCATATATCTTTTTCTCCCCGTTTTTAATCTTCTTTATACTCATGTGGGCGTTCTTTATAATCTTTAACTTTATACTCACCTATGGTATCGTATTTACGTGCTTTGGTTTCGGCTGTGGTGGTGGTCTCGTTATCTTCACCGAGGATTGCATCGAAGAAGATACGTTCAAGGTATTCATATTTTGAATATATACCTTGCGATGCCCAAACAAGAGCGTTACGAACATAGGCCGAGTTGGTTTTGAAGAGTTCGTGTTCAACCTCAAAGCCCATCGATTTTGCAAGAAGTACGGCAAACACGATAACCGTTCGTGTATTGCCTTCACGGAAGGGGTGTGTTTGCCAAATACTTGCGATAATACGAACGAGTTTGAAAACTATATCCTTATCATTATCGCCGGTTGTTTTGAGCTTGGCGATTTCTTTCATCGTTTCATTTAGTTGCTTTTTAATTTCTTTCGGATAAGCATAGCGGACCGTATCACCACCGAGAACATCTTCATATTTCACCATTTGAATGGTACGGAATTCTCCAGCCCAATCAAATATCTGACCGAATATATTGCGGTGGATATCCTGCAAGGTTTCGGTATTAAACTTGTCGTACTTATAATCATAAATTGCCGCCATAGCAAGACCGGTAATGTCGGCCTCTGCTTTGCGTAGCAATTCCGAATCTTTTATATCTGCTAAATTTTTAAGCACGTTAACGTCATCATATAAATAAGGGTCACGCATTGGTTATACCTCCGTTACAAAGCCGTATCTTCTAAGTGTTTGCTCGAAAACCGACAAGAATGTAATATTACCATTTTTCCAATTAGCAAGGTCGTTTTTTACCTTATCACTTACGGGAACACCTTCAATAGAAGTCATTGCATCGGAAAAGGAAATTCGTTTTTCTTTTTCGTCAGCAGAAATGCTATCCATACCGCTTGTAAGCTTTAACATTTTTAATTTGCGAAGAAGTGCTTTATCTAATAATTCTGCGGCGGTTTCAATATCTGCAAGTCTCAATATAACTTCGGGCAATTCAGCCTCATATTCTTTTCTTGAAGAAAGTTGTCTTGTTATTTCTTCAACTTCTTCTGCCTTGATGTATTTGCTCTCAACAGTATCACCATTACGGGTTTGCAAATATAAATACTGCTTACCGCCAATCGTCTTTTTAGAAATATATCCTTTTGGCAAAACACTAAGCTTTTGCTCAATTTCAAGTTTCTGCGCAAGTAGTTTTTTATACTCAAAAACAATATCGGTCATAATATTACCTCCTGACTACTAATAGTATATCACAAATTAACCTACAAATCAACAATAATTTGAAAATTTGTAGGTTAATTTTAACTATGCTGTAATCAGGATAGCAATGATTCAATTTGATTTTCTTTCAAGACCGCCGTCACTTGCAACAAACAAGGTGATACCTAAACAGATAAGAAAAGCACCTGTTGATGTTGAGACCTTATATAAAAGCGCAAGATAGCCTGTCCGAATAGTAATTAATATTAAAATCAGCATAACAATACACTTAAACAGCTTCATTTTAAATCTCCTTTTATGTATTAAAAAGCCTTATTTCAAGCGGTTTTGTCAGCTGCTCCGCTGTAGTCATTCCACTTTGTTGGTTGTGCTTCGCCGAAGCGTTGATAGTGAACTATTTCTCTTTGACGCAAAAATCTTAAGGGGTCTAAAATATCGGGGTCATCTATGAGGCGAAGCAGGTTATCATAGGTGACTCTTGCTTTTTGCTCTGCCGCTAAATCTTCGTGAAGGTCGGCGATGATATCGCCTTTGGCTTGAATATATTCGGCTCTCCAGGGAAGTCCTGCCGCCGCAACGGGATAAACCGCTGCCGTATGGTCAACGAAGTATTTATCGAAACCGCTCTTCTTAATTTCTTCGGGAGTGAGGTTTCGGGTTAACTGATGCACCATAGCGCAAACCATCTCTAAGTGCGCAAGTTCTTCCGTTCCTATATCCGTCAAAAGTCCTTTCACATCATCGTAGGGCATACTGTATCTCTGGGTGAGGTAGCGCATCGAAGCTCCCAATTCGCCATCGGGGCCGCCATATTGACTGATTATGATTTGGGCGTATTTGGGATTAGGATTTTTAATGTTTATCGGATACTGTAATTTCTTTTCATATTGCCACATATACTATTCCTCCGCAAATTTATTTTCCCAGGGCCAAGGACCGTCTACCCAACACCAAGAATTATTGCATTCAGAGGTGTTGGCGGTTTCGTTCATACTGCCAAAACGGGATTCATATTCTCTCACGAGAACCTGTCGCTCCCGCTTATACATTTTAAGGCGGTTTAAGGCCGCGGTATTGTTTTTGTGGGTATCAAGGAACAGTACCATTTCGTGTATGGCAAAATCCAGTTCCCATATTTTTCGTCTGAGTTTCGCTCTGTTCATCTTGCCTTGCCTCCCATACGGAAGGGTTTGTCTATATCGGGGAACAATGTCCCTGCCATAAGGGCTGACTCGGGGGTATAAACGTCCGAGAAGGGTTGTAAATTTACAAAGGCCATAGTCAGCACTTCGTTTTTTTCGGGGGTTAAATTGGTCATAATATCCATTTGAATTACTCCTTAATAGGCATAGATTGTACTGTGCCTATTACTATAATATTAGGTTGGATAGCCCACTGTGAAAAAGTTTCCTTATTCTGTAAAAAAATGGTTGAGATTTTAGTGCGGTCATTATCATCAGTTTGCTTGACTTTTTAGAAGAAACACGGTATTATTTAAGTGTATAAGTATAAGATTAGGGGAACTAACACAATAGGGGAATATATATGAACAACAACATCAGCAGGATTACCAAAGGTTTGGCAGAAGCATGCAGAGAATGCATTATTGCTGCGGGCGAAGACCAATCTGCTAGAAAAGAAATGTTAAGGGGTGGCGGAAGTAGCGGTGGCATTATGACACGACTTTTGATGCCACGACCGATAAATAGAATACGAATTTCAGAAGACGCGTTGAAAATTTGTTTGGATAAGGGAGTAACGCCATTCGATTATTTTATCTTGCCTCCAACTCAGTGCAGAAAAAAGTGGGGGAATTTCTTTTCCTCTAATCTAAAAAGTATTGCGAAAGCACATGCGGTAGGTCAATATGTAACGGGCGACCATAATATTCCAAACAAAGCTGTAATTGAGCAAATGTTTGCATTGTATGCACTGAATCCCAACGCTGACGTAAATAGTTATAGAGATATATTAAATCAACAGTCGTACGATTTAATAACCTTAGAAGAAAATAAAAAAATCAACGATAAAAAATACAAAGATAGCGGTACGAGGGAAGAGCGCGATGCCTGCTGTTCGCCAAAGATTGATTTTGTTGATTTGTGGCTAACGCCGCAAGATGTTATCGACAAGTTTTTTGAAATAACTAAATTAAACAGAGATGAGTGTTTGGACCCCTGCGCATCAGATGGCAGATGGCTTAAAGAGGAAGGCGTGTACAAAGGGATTTCTATTGATATACTGCCAACGGTAAAGCAAGTTAAAAAACAGGATTTTTTAACGTTGAACAAGGGGGATTTACCCGAGGAAATAAAGACAATAGTAGGTAATATACCGTTTTCGTTATTGGATGAGTTTGTTGAAAAAGCATTAGAGCTTACGGGTGACTGTTATTTTCTTGTTAGCGGCGACACGATATTAAAACATTTTCCGGATAATATTGAGCATATATACATATTTTCTGGATTAGAAGGAAATCAAAAAGATAACAGAAGCCGCTGCGAATTCGATGTTCCGTTTTTGATCAAATCTGCTCTTTGGTGTTGTATTGTTCATATAACAAAGGACAAACAACCACGTTGGGAAGTTGAAAGCAATATATCTAACGAAAGAAAAAGAGATGGTTTTCATGTTGCGCTTGGAAAAAATACTTTCATAAAATCGGATGTTAAAATCGATGATAATCCTCGTATAACAAGAATACCTGTAAAGAGTTGTATAGATTGGAAAAACGGCAAAAAAATAGTTTTGGAAGGAAAAATTATAGATTTAAGAAATTTTTCCCATTTAAATGAATAAGTCGTTAAAAACGCCACTGTTTCCTATTGCGGAAACGGTGGCTTTTTTTCGAAAAGACACGTTATAATTAACTTTAATTCTTTCAAAAAAATGGTTGAGATTTGCCAAATTGTATGATATACTGTAAAATGACCTAATTTGGTATTCTTTTGAGGTTTGGCCATAAAAACGGGTGAATTTCGGAGTAAAAATATAATTGCTCTGTTTTAAAAAACAGAGTGTGGGTCTAAAATTATTTTTGCATTGGGAGGTGCAAAGAAAGTGGATAAAATTTTAGAAATGTTGCCGAAAATCCAGCTTCAACCCGAAACCATACCTAACTGGTTGGTAGTTGTAATGGGTATCGGTACCGTATTTGTGGGACTTATCTGCATTATCATAATCTGCAAGATAATGAGTCTATTCTTTGTGAATAAGAAGGCAAAAGCCCCCGAGGTAAAGGCGGAAGCCCCTGCAAAGCCGCAGGTTATTGAAAACCGTCAGGAAATTATTGCGGCAGTAACTGCCGTAGTTGCTGAAGAAATGGGCAAGGATGTTAGCGCCCTTCGTGTTGTTTCCTTCAAAAAACTGTAAAATTTTAAATTTTAAATTAATGAAAAAGAGGTATATATTATGAAACAGTATAAAGTAACCGTAAACGGTACCGCTTATGAAATCACAGTTGAAGCTATTGACGCCGCAGAGGTTAAAGCTGCTCCCGCAGCCGCTCCTGCTCCCGTAGCCGCTCCTGCAGCTGCACCTGCTCCCGTAGCCGCTCCCGCAGGCGAGGGTGAAACAGTAACAAGCCCTATGCCCGGAAATATTCTTGATGTTAAGGTCTCGGCAGGCGCCGCAGTTAAGAAGGGCGATGTTCTTCTTATCCTTGAAGCTATGAAGATGGAAAATGAAATTGTTGCTCCTTGCGACGGTACCGTTTCAGCAGTTAACGTTCAGAAGGGCGCTACCGTTGAAAGCGGCACTGTTCTTTGTGTAATCGCATAAGAGGTAACCGCAAATGGAAATATTAGATAGAGTTATTGACTTTTTGAAAAGCACCGGCTTTTATATGCTTTTCGGAAACTTCAGCGAAAACTGGGGTCAGCTCGCAATGATTTGCATATCCCTTTTCCTTTTATGGCTTGCCATCAAAAAGCAGTTTGAGCCCCTTTTGCTTATAGGTATCGCTTTTGGTATGCTTCTCACCAACCTCCCCGGTGCAGAAATGTATCATAGCGAAATGTGGACCGAATTTATGACCGAAGGTTCCGAACATTTCCACGATTACGGCGTAATTTTGGCCGAAGGCGGACTTCTTGATATTCTTTACATAGGCGTTAAAACCTGCCTTTATCCCTGCCTTATATTTATAGGCATAGGCGCTATGACCGATTTCGGTCCCCTTATCTCTAATCCTAAGAGTTTAATTTTGGGCGCCGCCGCTCAGGTTGGTATATTCGTTACCTTTATCGGCTGCTTCTATCTTGGATTCCCCCAGGAAGCCGCCGCATCCATCGGTATTATCGGCGGAGCAGATGGCCCCACCGCTATTTATACCACTTCTAAACTTTTCCCCAACCTTTTAGGACCTATCGCGGTTGCCGCATATTCATATATGGCTTTGGTGCCCGTTATTCAGCCCCCCATTATGAAGCTGCTTACAACCAAGAAGGAAAGAGAAATCGTTATGAAGCCTCTCCGTCAGGTTTCCAAAACCGAGAAGATTATATTCCCAATAATCGTTACTATTTTCGTAGCACTTCTTGTTCCTTCTGCAACAGCTCTTGTTGGTTGTCTTATGCTCGGTAACCTCTGGAAAGAATCGGGCGTTGCAGAGCGTCTTTGCAAGACCGCTCAGAACGAGCTTATGAATATTGTTACAATATTCCTTGGAATTTCCGTTGGCGCAACTGCAACTGCAAGCGCATTCCTTAACCTTGATACCTTAAAGATT
>JAZNFF010000102.1:0-63611 GCA_045588995.1 Acutalibacteraceae bacterium | reverse complement strand
GATTTCTCTTGGAATCGTCGGGTCCTTATTATTGTCGTTGTTTAATTTTCAAGGTTCGGTTTTACACACCCTCTCGCAAAGGTGCCCGATTATATTACCACAACCATTCCCTTTTGTCAACACTTTTTTTAAAGTTTTTTTGAAGTTTTTTTAAAGTTTTTTTAAAGTTGTGTTTTTTGCTTTTTTTAAATTCAATATATTGTATAATATATGTTCAATTTCACCAATTGCGACAAAAAAGGACGCGGTAAACCGCCTCCTTTTATAAATCTATTTTGTTCGTTCTTCTATTATATATCTTGGTCTTTGTTTGGTTTCAAGATAAATCTTACCAATATATTCGCCAATTATACCTAAACTTAAAAGTTGAACTCCTCCAAGGAAACACATAATACTCACCATAGATGCCCAACCGGCTACGGCTTTACCTATTAATGCTACTACGACTGACCAGATAATTCCTATTAAACTTATAACCGCCACCAAAAATCCAAAAGCGGTAATTATACGTATAGGTTTAATGGAAAGTGAAGTTATACCGTCAAAGGCCAACGAAAGCATTTTTCTCAAAGGGTATTTACTTTCTCCTGCCAAACGAGGTGTTCTTTCATAGGATACGCTTGTACTTTTAAATCCAACGAGCGGAATCATACCTCTTAAAAACAGGTTAACCTCTTTGAAGTTTTCAAACTCATTTAAAACCCTTGATGAAAGCAGACGGTAATCGGCGTGATTATAAACAACCTCGACTCCCAAAAGATTTAGGAATTTATAATAGAGCTGAGCGGTGCCTCTTTTGAATGCTGTATCGCTCTTACGCTCCGACCTGACACCGTAAACTATTTCACACCCTCCGATATATTCATCCACCATTTTATCCATTGTATTTATATCATCCTGCCCATCGCAATCGATACTTATGGTTATATCGCAGTTATCTTTGGCCTCCATAAGTCCTGCCAAAAGGGCATTCTGATGACCGCGGTTGCGACTTAAAGATATGCCTTTAAAATGAACATCGCTTTCTGAGAAAGAATTTATAATCTCCCAAGTTTTATCCTTACTGCCATCGTTTACAAAAAGCACACGGCTTTTTTCACTTACCTTGCCGCTTCCTATAAGACATTTAAGTTTATGAAGAAACATTGGCGCGGTAATCGGGAGCACCTCTTCCTCGTTATAACAAGGAACTACTATATATAATGTAGGTTTCACTTTTATCCATCCTATTTAAGATATATAGGAATATTTTAACATACGCCATATTCTTTGTCAATTAGCCAAAACATTTAAACCCGAACTATCCCAAAAAGGCAGTTTTAAATGCTTTGACTAAGAGCGCCGCGAAGTTTTTTAAGAATCCGTTTTTCCATTCTTGACACCTGTACTTGCGACATAGACATAAGTTCGGCAGTTTTGCTTTGAGTGAGGGCAGAAAAATATCTGTACTTTATAATTTTTTGCTCGGTTTCATCTAATTTCTCGAGAGCCATATCTATACATAATCTATCGGATATTTCATCCTCTGTACTGACAGTTGGTATATCCCACTCGCTTATACCCTCGTCGTTTTGTGCTGTAAGAGAGGCGGTGGGTTGGGCGGCGCAGATTGCTTCATTTATATCCTCGGCGGTTACATCCAATCTTTCCGCTAACTCGCTGATTGTTGGCTCACGACCTAATTCGTGTTGCAGGGGCTCTTTTACCCTATTGATTTTCAGAGAAAGTTCTTTTAAACTTCTTGAAACCTTAACGGGACCGCCATCCCTGAATAATCTTCTGATTTCACCTAATATCACCGGAACAGCGTAGGTGGAAAAACATAGTCCCCTATCTTCGTCAAAAGCATCAGCCGCTTTCACAAGTCCCACGCAACCCGCTTGAAACAAATCGTCATATTCAATCCCCCGACCTTTGAATCTATGACAAAGGGAGTGGACAAGCCGCAGATTTTCTTCGATAAATCTTTCGCGGCTTATATTTTCTTTAAGCATTTATCTTGTGTATTTGGGCGATATGTTTTTCACAAGTGTTACAGTAGTACCGTATCCTACCTTTGAGCGAACACTGATTTTATCCATAAAACTCTGCATAACCGAAAATCCGAGCCCTGCTCTTTCATCACCTATAGAAGAAAACAAAGGTTGCATTGCTTTACCGATATCTTCTATGCCGCAACCTCTATCCTTAATTTTTATTCTTATAGAAAAGTTATCGCAGATTTCTGCAGTTATGTAAATTTTGCCCGCCTTTTCTTTATAAGCGTGAACAATGCAGTTTGTTACCGCCTCCGACACTGCGGTTTTAATATCGCTTATATCTTCAATTGTGGGGTCCAACTGCAAAGCAAAGGCGGAAATTGCCGCCCTTGCAAAACTTTCATTTGCGGAGCAAGACATCATATTCATAGAAAATTTGTTTATAACGTTCATTTTTATCTATCCTTTCAAAACCGAAGTTTCATCTAAAACCGCAAGGCGCTGAAGTCCTGCAAGTTTCATAACTTTATAATTTTGCGGGGTTACTCCCGAAACGTGAAGTTTTCCCCCGTGTTTTGACACCACTTTATATCTGCCCATAATAAGACCTATGCCGGAACTATCCATAAAACTCACTCCCGAAAAATCGAGAATAACCATAGAAGGCATATTAAGTTCTATTGCCGAATCTATTTCACTTCTTATACCTGCCGCAGAGTGATGATCTATTTCGCCGCTTAAATACGCCGTCAGCACTTCCCCCGTATTTTTTATTTCTACTGCCATAAAATTCCTCCTACAATAAAATAAGGACAAGCCACTTAAAATTATTATAGTGGTTTGTCCTTGAAAAAATTGTCATATTAAGTTGTCGCAAAAAAGAAGATTTTATTATTTAAAATATTTTCTTATATTTGAGGCCAGATATAAAGATCCAAATATAAATATAGGTCCGCCTTGTGCCTTTTCTTTGGCGCTTTCAAATCCTTCCAATAGGGTATAGGCAACTGATACATCGGCGCAGTATTCCCTCGCGGACTTCATAAGTTCTGCACCATTTAGAGCGCGAGACGAATCGTTTGGAGTTACACAAACTACTGATTTACAGTATTTAAGAGTAAGGGATAAAACATCTTTATAATCCTTATCTTTCATAACGCCTATAAAGGCGGTGATTTTTCCGCTATAATCCTTCATAACTTCCGCAAGCGCCGCGGCGCCATCGGGATTATGGGCGCCATCAAGAATTACTAATGGAATCTTAGATACTACTTCCATACGAGCGGGAATAAAAGCGTTTTTTATGCCCCATTTTATTGAAGCATCGCTAATTTTAAAGCCGCAGTTTCTTAAAACCTCAATAGCCGCAGCGGCATTTTCAATCTGGAACTTGCCTATAAGCCCCGTAGAAAATTCCGCTCCCTTATATATAAAGGTATTACCGCTAATATCGGTTGATATGGACTCAGGGTGTTCGGGGACTATTACATCGGATGCATATTCTTTTATAACCCTCATGGCTTTTTCGGGTTGAGTGTTAACAGTTACAACCTTATTTTTTTTAATTATGCCGCATTTTTCACGAGCGATTTGCTCTACTGTGTCGCCTAAAATCCCCGTATGGTCAAGGCCTATTTTAGTGATAACCGAAACAGGCACATTTTTAAGGGTATTGGTAGCATCGAGTCGGCCGCCAAGGCCCGTCTCCACGACGACAATATCGCAACCTTCTTGGGCAAAATATAAAAATCCAACCGCGGTTATAAATTCAAATTCGGTAACGGCTATATTGGTTGCCTTGACCTTTTCGGAAATACGACAAAGGTCATCTTCCGAAATAAACTCGCCGTTTACGGTTATCCGTTCTCTGAAATCCACGATATACGGTGAAGTAAAAAGCCCCACCTTATATCCCTCTTTTTGCAGGGCGGCGGCTACCATAACCGAAACCGAGCCCTTGCCATTGGTACCCGCAATATGAATGGCGGGGAATTTATCTTGCGGATTATCAAGGGTACTTAAAAGTTTGTTTATTCGCTCAAGTCCGGCAGTATGGGAAAACATACCGAGGGAATGAATATAATCTAAGGTTTCTTTATAATTCATAAACTAATCTATCTGCCAATCAATAGGTGTTTGTCCCGATTCTTTAAGGATTTCATTGGTTTTTGAAAAATGACCGCAACCAAAGAATCCGCCGTAGGCCGAGAGAGGACTTGGATGAACGGTTATAAGCTTTTTATGGATGGGATTTTTGATAATTTCCGCTTTTTTTCTTGCATTGGCGCCCCAAAGCAAAAACACAACGGGGGTACTCTTTTTATCAAGTTCGGCGATTACTCTATCGGTAAATTTTTCCCAACCGTAACCTTTATGACTGTTGGCTTCCCCCGCCCTGACTGTCAGCACATTGTTGAGCATTAAAACGCCTTGCTTTGCCCATTTGGTCAGTTCGCCGTGATTTGCGGGTGTTATTCCCAAATCGGTTTCAAGTTCTTTATACATATTACGAAGAGAAGGCGGAACATCCACGCCTTTTTTAACCGAGAAGCAAAGCCCGTGAGCTTGACCAACGCCATGGTATGGATCCTGACCGATTATAACCACCTTGGTATTCTCAAAAGAGGTATACTTAAGTGCATTAAATATATCGTTCATAGGCGGATAAATTGTACGGCTGCCATATTCGGTTTTTAAAAAGCCCCTTAAATTAAGGTAATAGGGTTTTTCCCATTCATCCTTTAAAATATTATCCCAATCGTTTCCTATATTTACCATAAAATACCTCAAATAATATCGTAAACTTCAACAATACCGCTACTATGATAAAGGGAAGGAGTAATCATTATGGAATATCCTCTACCGTTATCACTGGTCCACTCAACCGAGCGTTTGCGGGGTACGGCGCAGGTAGCCAAAAACATCATTATGGCGCCGCCGTGCATAATAACTCCCGCATTGGTTATATCTTTTTCCATCATATCGCGGACAATCATATTTATTCCGAGGGCAATTCTCTTTATAAAATCATTGGTATCCTCGCCTTCGGGAGTTGCCGAAATTTTACCTGAAGTCCACTCTGAATATTCAGGGCAAATTTCGAGTTCCGCCGCGGTTTTATTTTCAAAAATACCAAAATCATATTCGGTAAGTTCATCTACGTTTATTGGCTCAAAACCCGGATATATAGCCGCCGCGCTCTGACGGGCGCGAAGAAGCGGACTTGTATAAAGGGCTTCGATATCGGGGTATTCGAGAGTTTCCCTCAGCTCCTTTAATTCCCTCACGCCTTCAGGCGATAAAGGAAGATCGGTTTTGCACCCGATATATCTGCCATCAATATTTGCATCGGTCATTCCGTGACGAATCAGATGAATTTTATAGGTCTTCATAAATTAACTCCGTTATTAAAATATTCGAAAGAAGCATACCTTTATCGGTTAAGTGAAGATTAGGTGTTTTAAAATCCACCAATCCCGCCTTTTCAAATCTTTTTATTTTTTCTATAAGTTTTCGGGGAATTTCTTCATAAAATTCCAAAAGATTTATGCCCTTTTTAAGTCGAAGAGCCAGCATCAGTTTTTCTGCCATTTCTCCCCCATTGCCCTCATCAACCGTTTCGGGACAAGAGATAAACCCTTTCAAGTCGGCGGGGTAAAAAAACCTTTTTTCATCAAAAAAAGAATGGGCAGAAGGGCCGATACCTATATACTCTTCGCACTGCCAATATTTAAGATTATGGCGGCTTTCTTTACCGATTTTACAGAAATTAGATATCTCATAATGCTCATATCCTTTTTCTTTTAGATAATCGCACATATAAAGATACTGTTCTGCCTCTTTATCTTCATCGGGAAGGTTTAATTCTCTTCTTGCAAAAACCGTATTTTCTTCAATTTTAAGCATATATGCAGAAATATGTTCGGGATCTAAATCAGTGATAAAATCTATATTGCTTTTAAGTGTTTTAACGGTGCTACCGGGAAGACAAAGCATAAGATCAAGAGAAATATTATCAAATCCTTCTTCCCTTGCGAGTTTCACTGCTTTTTCGGCTACAGAAGCCGTATGGGTGCGGCCCAAAACCTTTAGTTCATTATCATTTCCGCTTTGAACACCGATAGAAAGCCGATTAACTCCCATTTTCTTCGCCGTTTTTAAAAATTCGCGAGTAATAGAGCAAGGATTGGCTTCCACAGTTATCTCTGCATCTTTAAGGACATTGAAGTTATCATATACCGATTTCAATATATCCCCTATTTTTTCGCCTAAAAGCGAAGGGGTTCCGCCGCCTATATATATAGTATCAATGGGGCGGTCCGCAAGACCGCCCCATTTAATTATTTCTTCTTTTAAAGCCGAAAGGTATCGCGCGGTAACGGTGCCTTCCGGAAATGCAGAATAAAAATCACAGTAGGCGCATTTTTTAGCGCAAAAAGGTATATGAATATATAATCCTAACGGCTTACGCAAGGATTTCACCAATGCAACTTCCGGGAACTGCGGCGGCGTTGGCTTCATCGGTATCAATATGCATAGCGAGAGCGTAACTATCGCTTACACGGGCAACAACATCATCAAATACAAGCGCTCTGCCTTCGGTTGCGATTTTAACGCTGACTATCTGCTTATCGGTAATGCCGAATCTTTCACCGTCTGCTACGGTCATATGAATATGACGTTTAGCAGCGATAACACCCTCTTTGAGTTCAACCTCTCCGCAAGGACCAACTAATTTGCAAGCGCCCGACTCTGCAACATCACCTGATTCGCGGATGGGTGCCTGTACGCCGATAGCGCGGGCATCGGTAAGGGAAAGCTCAACTTGATCGGCAGGTCTTGTAGGTCCTAAAATAGATGCCTTTACGCTGCCTCTTGGGCCAACAACGGTGATTTTTTCTTCACAAGCATACTGGCCGGGTTGAGAAAGGTCTTTTTTAGGAGTAAGCTTATGACCTTTACCGAAAAGAATCTCAAGTGTTTCTTCGGTTACGTGAGCGTGACGGGCTGAAATTTCAACTAATACTTCTTTTGCCATTTTTATAACTTCCTTCATAATAAATTATTTTAAAAATTAAAGAGAATATTTTTTCTCGTAAGCGTTATATTCGTTAACATATTCTTCAACCGCAGTTGTCTTGACATTGCGCAGATATTTATGAGCATCAAGATTCTCGGTATGAAGTTGTAAGGTATATACCGCGATATTTGAGCAGTGGTCGGAAACTCGTTCATAGTTAGTCAATATGTCGGAGAACACAAAACCAAGCTGAACAGTGCATTCGCCCTTCTGGAGACGCTCAATATGACGGGCTTTAAGATTATCTCTGAGTTTATCTATAACTTGCTCTAAAGGTTCAACCTTTGCGGCAATGGTCGTATCATCGTTAATAAACGAATCGATAGCATTACCAACGATTTCTTTAAGAGCATCAGTGATTACACTAATTTCGTGTTTCGCATCATCGGAGAAGATGATTTCCTTATCCTTAATTTCCTGCGCTAAATCGCAGATATTAAGGGCGTGGTCTGTGATACGCTCAAAGTCACTTAAAGAGTGAAGCATACGGGCAACACTATGAGATTCATCGGCCGATAAATCTTTACTGCTGAGGCGCACAAGATAGGTGCCGAGTTTATCTTCATACTTATCGGTGAGTCCTTCTAATTCGCGGACAAATTCTATCTGCTCAGCATCATATTTATCAATAGTTTCAATGGAGTTCATCAGTGCATTTCTGGTATGCTCTGCCATCTCAACAGTAAGACGGCGGCACTCGGAAAGCGCCAACGGAACATTATTGAAGATACGCTCGTCCAAGAAAACGGTATGGGTCTTTTCTTCTCCGTCGGGAACAAGCAATTGGCAGAACTTAATAATAAGCTTTTTGATTGGGAGAAGAAGAGCTGTATTAACAGCGTTAAATAGGGTGTGAACAATAGCAACGCCAACCATTGCAATTTCGGCGCCCAAAATACCAACGCCGAATGCTTTTAAAATATACATTATTACCATGCATATAATTGAGCCGAAAACATTCACAGAGAAATGCATAATAACAACGCGTTTTGCATTTTTGTTTGTACCCAAGCTGCCGATTAATGCAGTAACGCAGGTACCGATATTGGCGCCAAGCACCAAAGGAATTGCCATTTCCCAGGTAATACCTCCCGAAAGAGCGAGGGCTTGAACAATACCTATAGTAGCGGCGGAGGACTGGATAACACCTGTGAAAACAGTAGAAATAAGAAGCGCTACAATAGGACTTTTAAGGGTGGCAAGAAAACTATCAAATCCGGGGATAGTACGAACGCTAACCATTGAATCGCTCATAAGATCCATACCGCAGATAAGAATTGCAAAACCGATAAAGATATTACCGAGTTGCTTCTTTTTATCGCTTTTTGAAACCATCTGCATGGCAATGCCGAGAAATGCAAGAATAGGGGCAAAAAAGCTGGGATTTAAAATTTCAACATACCATTTACCCTCTATTCCCGCTAAGCTCAAAAGCCAAGCCGTAAGGGTAGTTCCCACATTGGAGCCCATTATAAGACCGAAGGTATTATTGAAATTGAGGAGTCCCGAGTTAACAAGACCTACAAGCATTACAGTAAATGCCGAGGAGGACTGAATTGCAACGGTTATACCTGCGCCCAAAAAGAAACCTAAAAAGTCATTTGCGGTAACCTTTTTCATTGTTCGCTCAAGGCCGCCGCCTGCCATTGTTTCAAGGCCGCCTGACATAACATTCATACCGAAAAGGAAAAATGTAAGCCCCAATATAAGAGGAATTACCATACTACTAATAATTGCCATATTCTTCTCCTTAAATATCTGCTATCCGACTAAAAAGCTACCTTTTCGGTTATATATGCCTTAAGCTCGCTGATGGGTATTCTTACCTGCTCCATTGTATCTCTGTCACGAACGGTTACGCAACCGTCGTTTTCAGAATCAAAGTCATAAGTAATGCAAAGAGGAGTACCTATTTCATCTTCTCTTCTGTAACGCTTACCGATAGAGCCCGCATCATCAAAATCAATCATAAAGTCCTTTGAAAGTTCATTCTTGATTTCCATTGCCTTATCGGAAAGTTTCTTGGAAAGAGGAAGAATTGCGGCCTTAAAGGGCGCAAGGGCGGGATGAAGGCGAAGAACTACTCGCTTATCCCCTTTATCATCAATCTCCTCATCGTAAGCGTTGCAAAGGAATGCAAGGGTTACGCGGTCTGCGCCCAAAGAGGGCTCGATAACATAAGGAACATACTTTTCGTTGGTTTCGGGATCAAAATATTCCATAGGTTCGCCCGAATGTTTAGCGTGCTGAGAAAGGTCATAGTCGGTTCTGTCGGCAACGCCCCAAAGTTCGCCCCAACCGAATGGGAATAAGAACTCAAAGTCGGTAGTGGCTTTAGAATAGAAGCAAAGCTCATCTTTATCGTGGTCACGAAGACGAAGGGCCTTTTCTTCCATACCGAGATTTAAAAGCCAATCTCTGCAGTATCCGCGCCAGAAATCAAACCACTCAAGGTCGGTACCGGGTTTGCAGAAGAATTCAAGTTCCATCTGCTCAAATTCTCTTATACGGAAAATAAAGTTACCGGGGGTGATTTCGTTACGGAAGGATTTACCTATCTGACCTACGCCGAAAGGTAATTTCTTACGGGTTGTTCTTTGAATATTCTTAAAGTTAACAAAAATACCTTGCGCGGTTTCGGGGCGGAGATAAAGAGTAGATGTGCTATCTTCGGTTACGCCTTGGAAGGTTTTAAACATAAGGTTAAATTTGCGAATATCGGTGAAGTCATGGCTTTCGCAAGAGGGACAAGCAATTTCGTGTTCACGGATATAGGCCATCATTTCATCATCGGTCATAGCGGCAGGGTTATCGGAAAGGCCGTTCTCTGCAACATAATCTTCTATAAGTTTATCGGCTCTGTGCCTCGTCTTGCACTGACGGCAATCCATCAAAGGATCGGAAAATCCGCCAAGGTGACCCGAAGCAACCCAGGTTTCAGGGTTCATAATGATGGCGCTGTCAAGTCCCACATTATAGGGGCATTCCTGAACGAATTTCTTCCACCAGGCCTTTTTAATATTGTTTTTAAGTTCAACGCCCAAAGGACCGTAGTCCCAAGCGTTTGCAAGTCCCCCGTAGATTTCACTACCGGGGTATACAAAACCTCTGCCTTTGGCAAGGTTTACTATCATATCCATAGTTTTACTTGCGTTATCCATATGTTTTTCCTCCTGAAAATTCAAATTTCCTCAGTTACCATATTAACAAAAATTCCATAAAAAGTCAATATAATAACATATAAATAACATAGTTTGGATAAACTAAAATAAAAAACTCCCCACTTGACATCTTAATATGTATAGTTTATACTTTTAATAGTTATTTTTTAACAGTTTTTGGAGGTAATTTTAAATGGATATAAGCAAAATTCAACTTCACAATATTGATCTTAAAGAGTTTCTTGATGCCATTGACCATTGCAAAGGCGATGTCTTCCTTGAAACCGAAGAGGGCGATTCCTTGAATCTTAAATCAAAGCTCTGCCAGATTATAGGGCTTAGCAGCATTCTTTCAAATCCCGAGATTGGTGAAGCAACCATCCGTTGCACCAATCCCGAGGATGAAACCATGCTCTTTAGGTTCAATCTTTATGGAAAAATCGATGATTAGGAGATTTAAAAATGTCTGATACAACTTTTTTAACCTATAAGGGCAAACCCCTTGTAAGAAAAGGTAACGAGATTTATTACGGCGATATGAGCGAAAAGCTTGTAGTAAGATTTGAAATTCTTTCATACGCTAAAGAAGATAAGCTCGAACTTGCCGATAAGGTTACCGTTCAACTTTTGGATAGCAATACCGATGCTCCCATTAAGGATAGAATCAAGAAGGAAAGCACCAAATCAACCTTCTTCGAAGCCCTTGATTTAGGTTTCACCTGGCTCGAAAGATCACTTTAATAAAAGCATAACCGCCTTGCGAATCGCAAGGCGGTTTTTTGTATGTTATATATGCATATTGTGTAGGGGTCGATGCCCACATCGACCCCTTGATTATCCTTTATGATACGATTGATATGTCTATAAAACTCAAGAAGATTGCAAAGATATTAAAAATGTGATATAATCAGTTCAACAAATTTTAATTCGGGGTGAATAGTATAATATGGCAAATTACAGTATTTGTGGAATTGATTGTGATACTTGTAAATTCAAAACAGAACAAAATTGTAAGGGTTGTAAAACTATTGAAGGAAAAGTATTTTGGGGAGAGTGCGATTTATATAAATGCAATTCTCAAAAGAACCAAGACCATTGTGGAAAGTGTTCTCAATTTCCTTGTGACATGTTAAAAGAATGGGCATCATCCGAGAACCCTGAAAGAATAGATAATTTAAGAAAAATAAACACTATTAAGGGAAAATGTGGAACCGATTGCAACACTTGTCAATTCAAAGAAAAATTTAATTGCGGTGGTTGCGATAAACAAAATGGCAAGATTTTTTGGGGAGAATGCGATATTTTTAAATGTGCTTTTGAAAAAGGCTTTAACCATTGCGGAGAGTGTAAAGAACTACCTTGCAAAGACTTAATAAAGTTTATTGAAAATGGTCATAACCCTGACCGCCTATCTAACCTTAACAAATGGAAAAATGAAAAATAAGCGACCAACAATATAAAAAGATATGAACAAACTGCAATTACAAAGGCGGAAAAACAATGAATTTGAATTTTCACGGACTTAATTTTTATTCAAAACAACCACAAAAGATTTTTGAGTTTTATAAATCATTAGGTTTTAGAGTAGTACAAGAAAAAGAGTCAGATGACTATTTTGGTGCCGCACTAGCACTTACCGACGAGAAAGAACCTATTATGTGGATATGGTCTATCCCTGAAGGAAAAGAACAACCTTGTTGTAATAATTTGTATTTCACTACTAACGGAAAAGTATATGAAATATACGAAAATATAAAGGCGGCTGGGATTGAATGTCCTGAACCTTTTAAAACTTTTTGGGGTGGCACAGAGTTGATTTTAACAGACCCTGATGGAAATACAATTCTCTTTATATAAACTGCAATATAGATAAGGAAGAAACATATATGAAATATCCTTGGCTTGATGAGTATTTAATGAAAAAATCAGGTGTAACAAAAAACACTGAAAATTGGAATTGGGTTCGTTATATGATAGGCGGAAAAATGTTTGTGGCAGTTTGCCTTGATGATAATGACAAACCCTATTACATAACACTAAAACTCGAACCGCTTGAAGGCGAGTTTTTAAGAAAACAGTATGATGATATTGTTCCAGGCTTTTATATGAATAAGGTTCATTGGAACTCTATCAAACCAGATGGCGAAGTTCCTGATGATTTATTAAGGGAATTAGTTGATAAATCATACAATCTTATTCTTAAAGGTTTTAGTAAGAAAAGACAACAAGAGATATTAAACGACTTATAAACAAACTTGACAATTTAATAAGAACAATAAACTTACAATCAGTTAATTAAATTTCAGTTCATCCGCAAGCAAACAAAAATCAAAAGGACTATGACATTTCGTGTGTCATAGCCCTTTTAAAATAACTTGCACCAAGTTTGCACCAAAGCAGATTTTAAGGTAAAAGTAAAACCCCGAAAACCGTGATGGTTTCGGGGTTTTTGTGTGTTTCGAAATAATACAGATTATCTCTTTGAGAACTGGGGTGCACGACGAGCGCCTTTGAGACCGTATTTCTTTCTTTCCTTCATACGAGGGTCACGAGTGAGGAATCCTGCCTTCTTAAGAGCGGGACGAAGATTCTCGTCGCACTGAAGAAGTGCTCTGGAAATACCGTGACGGATAGCGCCTGCCTGACCGGTTACGCCACCGCCTGCTACGCGGCATACGATATCAAACTTATCGGTAGTTTCGGTGAGCGCTAAGGGCTGACGAACGATAAGCTTAAGAGTTTCAAGACCGAAATAATCGTCAATATCTCTTTCGTTAATTGTGATTTTACCAGTACCGTTATAGATACGAACACGGGCGACAGAGCTCTTTCTTCTGCCGGTGCCGTAGAAATATGGCTTTCCTTCAAACATAATTCTGTCTCCCTTCCTTAATCAATTTTCTCGGGCTTCTGAGCAACCTGAGCAAACTTCTCATCTTTATAAACGTGAAGTCTGGTCATTGCCTTGCGGCCGATGGTAGTATCGGGAATCATACCCTTAACTGCAAGTTCCATTGCAAGTTCGGGACGGGTGTTCATAAGGGTGCTATACTTAACTTCCTTAAGACCGCCTACGAAACCGGTATGACGACGATAAAACTTCTGATCTAATTTCTTACCTGTTAAAACTGCCTTTTCAGCGTTGATAACAACAACATGGTCACCGCAATCAACATGGGGAGTGAACTCCGGCTTGCCTTTACCGCGAAGTAAATCGGCAACCTTTACTGCTGTACGGCCGAGGGGCTTGCCTGCGGCATCAACAATATACCATTTGCGCTGAACTTCAGCAGGTTTTGCCATAAATGTTGACATAATCAAAACCTCCAAAATTTTTCTTTTTCTAATCAGCTTGATTATATTACCATAAAGGGATTTTTTTGTCAATACATATTTTTTAAAATTTTAATTTAAAAAATGAAATCTCCGTTTTCCTCTTGTTTTCTCGTTTTTTCTCGTTTTTGCTAACTTATGATTTTTAAAATATTTCGGAGCTTTTTCTCGGAGCATCACTTTTTAATTGAATTCGCGTGCATTTTATGGTATTCTATATATACTAATGACTAATAGAAAGGGATGATTTTATGCGGATACTGGCAATCGGCGATATATATTCGGAAATCGGATGCGAGTATGCTCTTAAAGTTATCCCTAAAATCAAGCACGAAGAAAAAATCGACCTTACTGTTGCTAACGGGGAAAACTCCGCTCTCGGCAACGGTATAACGCCAAGAAGCGCAGAAATGTTATTTTCCGCAGGGGTTGATGTTATTACGGGGGGAAACCACTCCCTTCGCCGTAAAGAAGTTTACGATATGCTTGATAATAACCCCTTCCTTCTCCGCCCTCATAATATGGTTTGCGAAGCGGGTGAAGGTTACCGCCTTATTGATTTGGGGCGATGCTGTGTTGCGGTTATAAATCTTTTAGGTCACGCCTTTATGGAAAGGCAGGAATCAACGAATCCCTTTGATGCTGCAGACCAACTTATCGAAATGGCTAAAAATGACGGCGCAAAAATAATAGTAGTGGATTTTCACGCTGAAGCCACGGGCGAAAAGCGGGCTATGGGACTTTATCTTGACGGTAAGGTTTCGGCCGTTTTCGGCACACATACCCATATTCCTACCGCCGATGCGCAGATTTTGCCAAATGGTACAGGATATATCACCGACCTTGGTTTTACGGGGGTTATTGATTCCATACTCGGCGTTAAAAGTTCTATTATTATAAACCGTTTAAAATCAGGTGGCTGCGAAAAATTCGAAGCCGCCGAGGGTAAATGCACCCTAAACGGATGCATTTTCGATATTGATGATAAGGGGCTTTGCAAAGAAGTAAAGCAGATAATTTTAAAGGAGGGTGAATTTTGAAGATTAAAAAGTTAATTTGTATTTTACTCTCCCTCACCCTGCTTCTTAGTTTTATGGGTTGTAAAAGTGGTAAAAAAGATAAGGATAAAAACGATAGCCAAAGTGAAAAAGGTGTAACCGCCAGTTTGCTCTATTGCAAATCCGATACATTTAACCCCTATACTGCAAAAACCGAAATTACCCGCGGACTTTGCGGATTGGTTTTTGAGCCGCTTATTAAGCTCGATAATCAATTCAATGTAGTAAACCGCCTTGCAAAAGAAATCGAGAACGAAGAAAAGGTATGGAAGGTTAAACTTATAGACACTAACTTTTCCGATGGCACGCCGCTTACGGCAGAGGATGTTGTTTACTCATATAATTTAGCAATAAATTCCCAAACCACCCACGCCTCCACTCTTTCATCCGTAGAATCGGTTATGGCGGAAAATTCCAGAACGGTAGTTTTCACCCTTAAAAGAATTGATAATTATTTTTCTAACCTTTTAAGTTTCCCCATCATAAAGGCAAACTCCGATACCCTCATAAATTCAGACGGTGTTGCCGCCGCGCCCATAGGTTGCGGAAGATATATATTTGATGCATCGCAGTCACTTTTAATAGAAAATAAAAACTATTTCGGCGCTTCGGGACAGATAAAAATGATTAAACTTATCGATGCCCCCGACCCTGATGCCGTTTCTCACTATGTTGAAATCGGCGCTTCCGACCTTTATTATTCCGATTCTGCATCGGGCGATATTGTGAGGATGAGCGGCAAACGTACGCAAGTTAATCTCAACAATCTGGTTTTTATAGGAATCAATTCCGCATACCCCGAACTTAAAAACAAAAATATCCGCTACGCCATCTCTGCGGCCCTCGACCGAAGTAAGATTTGCCGCAATGCTTTTTACAATAATGCAGTGGCCGCTACCGGCTTTTTTAACCCGCTTTTTGATGATGCCAAGCCATATCAAACCATAGATAATACTCCAAATCTTAAAATAACAGTTGAGAATTTTAGCCAAATAGGTTATAATAGTTTAGATGAAGAAGGTTTTCGTCTTAATTCATCGGGAAGAAGAGTTCATTTTACTTTGCTCGTAAATGAAGAAAATCAATCCCGAGTTATTGCGGCGGAACTTATAAAGGAACAACTCAAATCGGTTGGAATTGAAATAACCGTCGTAAAGAAATCTTACGAGCAATATATGGCGGCTTTATCCCAAAACGCATTTCAACTTTATTTAGGCGAAATCAATGTTCCGAATAATATGGATCTTTCCGGATTGGTGATCCCAGGCGGAAGCGCCGCTTTTGGTGTTTTCGGCGAAACGATTAAAATCGAAAACAATGAGGATGCGGTAAATTCCGAAGGAAAAACCGTTGAAGTTTTAAAAACCTCTATCCAAAATGTTATAGAAGGGTTTTATGAAGGCAAGGATTCCATCGGATCGGTTGTGAGTGTTCTTTTAACCGAAATGCCTCAAATCCCCCTTTGTTACAGACAAGGCGTGTTATTTTATGATTCGGAAATAGAAAGCGGTGTTAACGCTTCTGCGGATGACATATATCTTTCTATCGAAGAATATTCATATAAGAAATAAATCAGGAGGATTATTATATGATTGCTTATGAAACCAGAACAGGTAAAATAACCTTTTCCGAAAGCTATCTTTCAAAACTTATTGGTCACGAAGTAACCTCCTGCTTCGGTGTTGTTGGTATGACCCCCAGCAACAACAAGCAGAAATTACTCGGTGTTTTTTCAAAGGATCAAGCCGTTGATACAGGCATCAAGGTTACGGGCAATACCGATACCGTTGATGTTGAAATTCATATTGTTGTAATTTACGGTATGAATATCAATGCCATCGCCGCCAGTATCACCGAGAAGGTACGATATGCCGTTAAAGAAAATACGGGTATCACAGTAAATAGAGTTGTTGTCAAGGTTGACGGCATTAAAGAAGAGTAATACTTATTTGCCTTCGTAATAAGGAGTGTTTATTTTTGATTAACGGTAATACGCTTCGCGATGCGATTATATCCGCCGCGAATAATCTTTCAAACTATCGTAAACAGGTCGATGACCTTAATATCTTCCCCGTTCCCGATGGTGATACGGGCACAAATATGTCTATGACTATTGCTAATTCCGTAAGAGAACTCGAAAAACTCGAGGGCGCATCTGCGGGTAAAGTTGCCTCGGTTAATGCCTCTGCGCTTTTAAGAGGCGCGCGCGGTAACTCGGGCGTTATCACCTCACTTCTTTTCAGAGGTTTTGCCAAAGGAATCGGCAATGATGAATATGTAACTGCAGAAAATATCGCAAAGGCCTTTAAAGAAGGTGTTGATGCGGCTTATAAGGCAGTTATGAAACCCACCGAGGGAACTATTCTTACTGTTGCACGAATCGCTTCCGAAAAGGCAACCGCCGCATATCAAAACGGCGGCGATGAACTTGCCGTTTTCGGCGCCGCTATTGAGGGCGCCAACGAAGCTTTGGCGCAGACCCCCGAACTTTTGCCCGTGCTTAAAAAGGCAGGAGTTGTAGATGCGGGCGGTAAAGGTTTTGTGCTTATTCTTGACGGTATGATGTCGGTGTTTAAAGACAGCGTTATGATTGCCTCTAAAAACGCTACTGCAGATATTCCCGAAGAGGAAGAAGAATCCAGAAATGCCGCAGGTGAATTTGATACCGAAATCACCTTCACCTACTGCACCGAGTTTATCGTAAACCGCAGCAGTGAAGTTGAGAAAGAGCCCGCAGAACTCAGGGCTTATCTTGAAACTATCGGTGACTGCGTAGTAGTTGTTGACGATGATGAAATCATTAAGGTTCACGTTCATACAGACCACCCCGGTAACGCAATTGAAAATGCGCTTACCTTCGGTTCCCTCGTTCACCTTAAGATAGAAAATATGCGCGACCAACACGAAAGAGCAAAACATGATGCTCAAAACGCCCAGAAGAAACCCACCAAGAGTGCCGACCTCAACGAAACCATCAAACCCGTTGAGATTACAAAGCCCGTTGGTTTTGTATCGGTTTGCGCAGGTGACGGTATAGCATCTTTATTCGGTGATTTAGGAGTTGATACCATCGTTAGCGGCGGTCAGACAATGAACCCCAGTACCGATGATATTTTAAAGGCGGTTGAATCTACCCCCGCAGAAACCGTTTTCGTTCTCCCCAATAATAAGAATATTATTATGGCCGCAGAACAGACAATTCCCATCAGTACCAGAAAGGTTATAGTTCTTCATACCCGTACTATTCCTCAGGGAATTACCGCTATGCTTAACTTTGACCCTGAAGCAGAAAACGAAGCAAATGCTATCGCAATGCTTAATGCCGCCGAAAAAATCGGCACAGGTCAGATAACCTTTGCCGCAAGAGATTCTGATTTTGACGGTCATAAAATTAAAAAGGGCGAACTTTTGGCCCTTAACGGCGGTAAGGTTTCCTTCACCGAAACCGACCTTACCAAAGCCGCAACCAAACTTGTAAAGCAGATGGTAAATAAAAACAGTGAGTTTATTACCGTGCTTTACGGCGAGGATGTAAGCGAAGAAACCGCGGCATCCATTGAAGCCGCCCTTAATACCAAATTCGGCGATAAGGTAGAAATCACATTTATTAACGGCGGTCAGCCGGTTTACTATTTAATTATTTCTGTAGAGTGAGTTTGAAATATTATGTCAAATTTTAATACCGACATAAGATTTTTAAAAGGCGTTGGCGAAAAAAGAGCCGCCGAACTTTACCGTTTGGGCATCGATACTATCGGTGCCCTTTTGCGTTTTTACCCCCGCGGCTATAAAGATTTAGGGGTAATCACCCCTATTTTTGATTGTAATGTAGGCGAAAAAGTATGCATTAAGGGTAAAATATGCACTCCCATAACCGAGCACTACATAAGAAAGAATATGACCATTTATAAGTTTTCCATTCGCGATGAAAGCGGTCTTATGAATGTTACGATGTTTAACTGTAAATATACCGTTAAGCAGTTGAATGTAGGGCGGGAATATCTTTTTTACGGCAAGGTAGATGCCAACGGATACTCACTTTCGATGCAAAACCCCGAAATCTCTGAGGTAGGCGCCGCGGGTATACACCCGATATATCCTGCAAGTGAAAAAATCTCATCTAAGCAGATTGAAAAACTTATCACAACCGCCCTCACACTACCTATGGAAAACGACCCTCTGCCACCGAGTTTGCGGGAAAAATACAAACTTCAGGATTTATACACTGCCCTTTCAAATATTCATTTTCCAAAAAGTGATGAGGCGCTTTTAGGCGCCAAGAGAAGATTTGTTTTTGAAGAACTTTTTATTTTGCAACTCGGACTTATGCTCCTTAAAGGCAAAAGGAAGATTGCTACTCAAAATATTGTAAAAAATAGTTTTTTAGGCGAATTTATTTCTCTTCTCCCCTATAAACTCACCTCGGCTCAAGAGAGGGCGTATAAAGATTGTTTTAAGGATATGTGTAGCGGAAAAATTATGAACCGCCTTATCCAAGGGGATGTTGGAAGCGGAAAAACCGCCGTTGCCGCGGCGCTTATGTATACGCTTTCTAAAAACGGTTTTCAATCGGCTCTGATGGCGCCCACCGAAATTTTAGCCGAGCAACACTATAAAACCGTTTGCGATATTTTGGAGGGCAGCGGAATCAATTGTTGCCTTCTCACAGGTTCAATTTCCAAGGGTAAAAAAGATAAGATAAAAGAGGAACTTAAATCGGGCGAATACCGAATTGCTATTGGCACCCACGCCCTTTTAACCGATGACACGGAATTTAATAATTTAGGCCTTGTCATAACCGATGAACAGCACCGATTCGGTGTTGCTCAAAGGGCAAAACTTGCCTCGAAAGGAAAAGGTGTTCACACACTGGTTATGTCGGCAACGCCCATCCCCCGCACTCTTGGTCTTATTATCTACGGCGACCTTGATATAACCATTATTGACGAGTACCCCCGCGGTAGACAGTCGGTCGATAGTTTTTGTGTTACGAGTGAACTTCGTCCCCGTGTTTTCAACTTTATAAAAAAACATCTTGATGAAGGCAGGCAGGGGTATATTGTCTGTCCGCTTGTGGAAGAAAACGAGGAACTCGGTCTTTTAAGCGCGGAAGAATATTATGAAAAAATCGCCAAAAAAGAATTTTCCGATTATAGTGTCGGACTTCTTCACGGCAAAATGAACGCTAAAGAAAAGGACCGCATTATGCGTTCCTTCAAGAATGGAGATATTAATCTTCTTATCTGCACCACGGTTATTGAAGTTGGTATTGATGTTCCCAACGCCGCAATAATGGTAATTGAAAACGCCGAGCGTTTCGGACTTTCGCAGCTTCACCAACTAAGAGGCAGAATCGGCCGCGGGAAGCATAAATCAAGCTGCATATTTATATCAGATATCAAAGGCGGCGTAACAAAGGAACGGCTAAATGTTATAACCAATAGTTCTGACGGATTTAAAATCGCCGATGAGGATTTACGCCTCAGAGGTCCCGGTGATTTTCTCGGCAACCGCCAACACGGACTTCCAAAACTCAAAATTGCCGACCTTTTTGCAGATGCCGATACCTTACGCCTCGCAGGATTTGCGGCAGCAAATATTCTCGAAAGTGATCCTCGGCTCAAAGAGGAAGAGCATCTTGCTTTAAGAGAAGAAATTATAGCCCTTTATAAAAAACTTAACGAAAATTAAAGCAAAAAACTCCAACCTTTATGGGTTGGAGTTTTTATTTATTTTGCTACAAGTTGGCGGGCGCTCGTTTTACCCTCGGGAGTAATCTCCCCTGCTTTCTCAAGTGAAATCTTAGTAAGGAAAGGACCTACAATTTCATAGATAAGCACCGAGAACAAGGTGAGATTTGCTATCATATGACCTTCGGTTCCGAGTTCCGACGCTTTAATTGCCATACCAAGAGCAACACCAGCTTGAGGGAGAAGCGTTATTCCGAGATATTTAACGATATTCGAATTGCAACCCATTGCCTTTGCGCTTATAAATGAGCCAACATATTTACCTATCGAACGGGTGATTATATAAATAATACCGATAATCACCACTACCATATCGGTAAACACCGAAAGTTCAAGTTCGGCGCCGCTTAATATGAAAAAGAGCATAAATATAGGCGCGGTCCAACGGTCGAGGCGATCCATAAGTTCTTCTGAAAAATCACAGATATTGCAAAATACCGTGCCTAGCATCATACAAACAAGAAGTGAAGAAAAAGCAATATGTACGCCAAAAATATTAAATTTAAGCATTGAAAGGGCTACGGTCAGGAGCACAAAAGTAACCGACATTGAAAGTCGCTTTGAGCGTGAATGGAAAAACCTTTCAAAGAAACTGAACAAAAGTCCCATAACAAAACCGAGTCCCAAAGACAGTACCACTTCCAAAACGGGCTCAACGATAACCGAAAGAACATCCACCTTTCCCGAAATCATTGCCTTGGCAGCACCAAAGGAAACGGCAAACACTATAAGTCCCACCGCATCATCGAGGGCAACTATGGGAAGCAGAATTGAAGTAAGGGGACCCTTGGCTTTATACTGCCTTACGACCATTAAGGTGGCGGCGGGGGCGGTAGCCGAAGCAATAGCACCCATAATTATGGCAGTCGGGAGTGTTATTTTATCGGGGAAAAGGAAATGAAGTCCTATAAAAGCCGCATCCACAAGTACGGTTGCGGTAATGGCCTGAAAGATACCTATAACCAACGCCTGCTTACCGATATGCTTAATATCCGACATTCTGAATTCATTGCCGATAGAAAAAGCGATAAAACCTAATGCCACATCGGAAATTATGGAATAACTTTTTATATCTTTCATACTCGTAAAACCTAAACCCGATAAACCGAAGGCACCGAGCAAATAAGGCCCTACAAGAATTCCCGCAATAAGATAGGCAGTAACAGCGGGAAGTTTAAATAATTTTGCCAGACGGGATAGCATAAGTCCCGCAAACATAGCGATAGATAAACTGAGTAAAATCTGCATATAATCATCTCGATAATAAAAATTCAACCCTATTATTCTATTCCTATACCGCTATAAAGTCAAGATTAAAAATAGATAAAAAATAAACCTCACAGAAGTTAATTTCTGTGAGGTTTTATAAACATTAGTTAGATGTTTCGTAAGCAACATTTAAGGTATCTATTGGGAAGGGTTTTTCCATCTGAAGCGCTTCGAAAATATCGTAATTAACGACCTTTCCTGCCTTATATCCAACAACTCGGTTGCCTATACCCTGATTTAAAAGATGAACCGCTTCGTTGCTGAGTTTGGTAGCGATAACTCTATCTCTAACGGTAGGTCTGCCGCCACGCTGAACGTGGCCTAAAATAGTAGCTCTTGATTCGATACCCGTTTTTTCCTTGATTTCCTTTGCCATCTCTTCAACGCCGCCAACGCCTTCGGCAACGACTACAACAAAGTGTTTTTTGCCTGTCTGACGGGAATCCTCAATTTTCTTGACAATCTCATCGGTAGTAACGGGGACTTCAGGTACCGCGATAGCGGTAGCGCCTGCAGCGATACCGCAGTTAAGGGCGATATAACCTGCATGTCTACCCATAACTTCAATGATGGTGCAACGCTCGTGAGATTGAGCCGTATCACGAAGACGGTCAATCATTTCCATAGCGGTATTCATAGCAGTATCATAACCAATGGTGAACTCAGTAGAAGCGATATCGTTATCGATAGTTCCGGGAACACCAACGCAAGAAATTCCTCGCTCGGATAAATCGCGGGCGCCTCTAAAGGAGCCATCGCCACCGATTACAACGATGCCTTCAATACCGTGTTTTTTACAGGTCTTTATGGCTTCCTGCATTCCCTCTTCCTCTTTAAAACGAGGGCTTCTTGCGGTAAAAAGTGTTGTTCCGCCTCTATGAATTATATCGGATACCGAACGAATATCCATATCAATTATATCATCTTCAATAAGACCGTTCCATCCTCTTTTGATGCCTTTAACGGTCATACCTAAAGAAATAGCCGTTCTTACAGCCGCGCGGATAGCCGCATTCATTCCCGGCGCATCGCCGCCGCTGGTGAGCACACCTATAGTTTTCATAAATTAATCACTCCAAAAAACTTTGCTGATATTAGGATTGTTAAGCGAACAACAAATCATCAAACATTATAAAACATTTTTTTCCATTTATCAACAATAAATTTAATTATTTTATAAATTTCGTTCGCTCTTCACCCGTTACGGAATAAAGGGCCGTTAAAAGTTCATCGCTAACCGATACTCTTAAATGCTCGGGTGCTTCTAACTTTTTACCCGTATCCTCACAGACAATATATACAGAAGTGTTTCCGCGATTGCTTTGCAAAATTTCTTTAACCTTAGTGAATTCATCGGAATTTACACTTTTTATCTTAATATATAATCCCGATTTAATTTTCTTCTGCGATACCTTTGCGGCAGATTCGGGGATAAGTTCAACCAATTCGCATATGATTTCGGTATCTCTATCCTCCCTTTCACTTACTTTGCCGTGCATAATGACAGCATTACCCGCGGTAAACATACTGCGGTATCTGGCGTAAGCCGTTTGGAATATTGTTACCGCTACTTTACCCGTAGTATCTTCAATAGCGGTAAAAGCGAGAACATTATTGTTTTTAAGTTGTTTGGTCTTGGTTTCTTCAAGAACACCCGCTATTCTAACACGGGCGCCGTCAGAATATTTTTTATCCGCTATATCGCATATGGGGGCAAAACCAGCGCTCTTAACAAAGTTCTCGTATTGCTTCATTGGGTGGCCCGAAAGATAAAGTCCCGTTGCTTCTTTTTCCATAGCAAAAAGTTCATTTTGAGGCATTTCATCAACCTTTTTGAGCGTGAACTCATCGGGCTCATCGTTGCCGAAAAGACCAAGTTGTCCATCCCCCATAAAGCGCCTTTGCTCATCAACTATGGAAAGCACATTATCTATATTATAAATCATAGTGCGGCGGTTATCCCCAAGATTATCTAAAGCTCCGCATTTAATAAGTCCTTCAAGGGCTCTTCTATTCATCTCTTTACCGCAGTTTCGTTTGCAAAAATCGTAAAAAGATGCGTATTTCCCGCCCGCTTCCCGCTCTTTGACAAGTTTATCTATAAGCGATGAGCCGAGATTTTTAACAGCCAAAAGACCGAAGGATACATTCCCGCCTTTTGAGGTAAACTGGGCAACGCTATCATTAACAGAAGGCGGTAAAACCTTAATACCGAGTCGCTTACACTCCTTTGTATAGAGGTTTATTTTATTTGTATCATCCAGAACACTCGTAAGAAGCGCCGCCATATATTTATCGGGGTAATGGTACTTTAAATATGCGGTTGTATACGCCACTACGGCATACGCCGCGGCGTGAGATTTATTGAAGGCATAGGAACTGAAGGCCGACATTTCATCGAAGATTTTAGCGGCAACTTCTTCGCTCACTCCCCTATTTACTGCGCCTTCGCAAATTATATTTCCATTTTCATCCTTTTCGCCGTAAATAAAAGCGGTACGCTCTTTTTTCATAACATCGTGCTTCTTCTTGGACATAGCCCTTCGCACGATATCTGCGCGACCGAGCGAATATCCCGCAAGGGTGCGGAATATCTGCATTACCTGTTCCTGATAAACGATACAGCCATAGGTAACCTTCAAAATCGGCTCTAAAAGAGGTGTATCATAGGTAACGGCCTCAGGGTGATGGCGGTTATAAATATATCTGGGGATAGAATCCATCGGGCCCGGTCGATAAAGGGAAAGAATTGCAATTAAATCCTCAAGGGTTTCGGGACCGAAACGGCGAAGAACATTCTTCATACCATCCGATTCAAATTGGAATATACCGTCGGTAAATCCATCTCCCATCATTTTAAAGGTTTCTTTATCATCAAAAGGAATTTTATCCGCAGAAAATAACGGATTTTCCTTTCTGATTTCCTTTTCGGTATCGGCGATAACAGTAAGATTTCGAAGTCCCAAAAAATCCATTTTGAGAAGGCCTAATTCATCAAGTGCGGTCATAGTATATTGGGTTACGACCATACCGTCATTTACCGCCAAAGGCACATACTCATCCACCCTTTTATCCGAAATAACCACACCTGCGGCATGGGTTGAAGCGTGGCGGGGCATACCTTCCACCTTAATCGCCATATCTAAAAGTTCTTTTATCTGGTCATCGGTTTCGTAAAGGTTTTTAAGTTCGGGGGTTGTATTAATCGCCTTTTCCAAGGTCATACCCATAGCGTGAGGTATAAGTTTGGCGGTTTTATCGCAAACATTATAGGGCAGGTCCATCGCCCTTCCCACGTCCCTTACGGCCGCTCTCGCGGCAAGGGTACCGAAGGTAACAATCTGCGCTACATGGTCTGCGCCGTATTTATTAACCACATAATCAATAACTTTAGGTCTGTTTACGAAGCAGAAATCTATATCAAAATCGGGCATAGAAACCCTTTCGGGATTTAAAAATCTTTCAAAGAAAAGTCCGTATTTTATGGGGTCAACGCCCGTTATTCCTATGCAGTAGGCCGCTAAACTTCCTGCGCCCGAGCCACGCCCCGGACCTACGGGTATACCGTTTTCCTTAGCGTAATTCACAAAATCCCAAACTATGAGATAATAATCCACATATCCCATTTTATTGATTACGGAAAGTTCATAATCAAGGCGTTCTTTTACGCTTTCATCAGGGTTTTGGCCGTACTTTTTATAAAGACCTTCATAGCATTTTTCTTTAAAATATTCGAAATGATCTTTATCTCCCGTATCAAAAAATGGCAGTTTTATTTTGCCGAATTCAAATTCAACATTACATCTTTCGGCGATTTTTACTGTGTTTGAAAGGGCTTCGGGTGTATCACCGAAAAGTTCCTGCATTTCATCGTAACTTTTAAGATAAAACTCTTCCGTTTTAAATTCCATAGAGTTATCATCTGTAATTTTACTGCCGGTTTGAACGCACAGCAAAACTTTATGCATAAAACTATCTTCTTTATTAAGATAATGCACATCGTTGGTAGCCACAAGGCCGATATCAAGTTCCTTCGCCAATTTTTTAATAAGGGGGTTAACATATTTTTGCTCGGATATGCCGTGATCCTGAATTTCAAGGAAATAGTTATTCTGACCAAAGGTTTGACGGTACCAAATGGCAATATCTCTGGCTTCTTCGTAATCGTTTTTCATAAGAGCGCGCGGTATCTCACCCGCAAGACAAGCCGATAGGGCTATAAGGCCTTCGCTATGCTTTTCGAGAAGTTCTCTATCCACTCTGGGTCGGTTATAAAAACCTTCAGTAAAGCCCGCCGAAACGAGTTTAATGAGATTTTCATAACCCTTATTATTTTCGCATAAAAGCACAAGGTGACTGTAATCGCCGCCTTCATATTTTTGCTTATCAAAACGAGATTTGGGCGCGACATAAACTTCGCACCCGATAATAGGTTTAATTCCCTTTTTCTTGGCCGCTTTATAAAAATCAATGGCGCCGTACATAACGCCGTGGTCCGTAATTGCCACTGCATTTTGACCAAGCGCTTTGGCTTGGTCCATCAATTTTTCGATACGGCAGCAGCCGTCGAGCAAACTATATTCCGTATGCAAATGCAGATGAACGAACTTCATACCGTACCCTTCTTTCCTTTTGATTTTCCTATTTCTTTATATCTTCGTAAATTTCCATTATTTTTTTAAGTCGATGGTTGAGCCCCGAAACCGTTAAACCTTCCTTTGACTTTTTGCAAAGTTCACGAAGAGAAAGAGAGGGGTTTTCCATTCTTAAATTTGCCGCCTCAATAAGCGGCTCAGGTAAACTTGCGAGCATATCTCTTTTAATCAGATATTCAATGGCTTTTCTCTGATTAATTGATGCTTCGACGGTGCGGTTTATATTACCGCTATCACAGTTTCTGGCCCTATTTGTATTGTTTTTAACGCTTTTAATAATCGAGGTTTCGATAACCTCCAAACTTCTTGTAGAAGCGCCCATAAGGGCCAATAGGTCGCTTATGGTTTCATTCTTTTTAATATATACTACGTAGCCCTTGCCCCGCGTAGAAATATGGGCATCTATATAATGTTCAGAGAGGAGAAATTTAAATTCCTCCGCCAAATTTTTCTCTTTTATGGGGAAATCAACTCTATAAGCGGTATCGGGGTCAGAAAGATGACCGCACGCAAGAAAAGCGCCTCTTATAAAACTTGCGGCGCAGCAATCCCGCTCAAAGTTTTCCTTATTAATTTTCCCATCATATATACCAAAATCCACCGAAGCGAGAATTTTGAGGCGGTCCGCCTCGATTTTGACACTCGCCACATAGGTAATCCTCTTACCGCCGCCGCAAGTGATTTCACAATCCGCGCCGTAAACCGATTTAAGTAGCCGCGCATAAAGTTCGGCGGTACCCAAGTTCTCGGTTTGCATACTTATTCTTTTTATTGAAAAAGACCGACTAAACAGCAAAAATCCGTAAATTAGCGGTTGTTTGCAACATTCAGACGGTCGGATTTTGGCGAGTTCGTTTTTAATGTCGATATTAAACGACAAATTTCTCACTCCTATTTTTTAATATCTCTATGAAGGGTATTAACATCAAAACCCTTCTCCTTGAGATGATGAAAAGTAAGTTCTGCAAAGGTTACCGAACGATGTTTTCCGCCCGTGCAACCAAAAGCAATTATCAGTTGACTTTTACCCTCTTTAAGATAAAGCGGGACCGAAAAATCAAGAAAATCCTTGACTTTTTTAGCAAATTCCTTACTTTCGGGAAAACTCATAACATATTCGCTGACAGGGCTATCCAACCCCGTTTTTTCCTTTAGTTCCTCTATGTAATAGGGGTTAGGCAGACACCTTACATCGAAAACCAAATCTGCATCGGCATCGGCGCCGTATTTAAAGCCAAAGGATTTACATAGAATTTTAAGGCCTTCGTTATCGCCGCTTAAAAATATATCGGCAAGTTGATTTTTAAGTTGAGATACGGATATTAAACTGGTATCCACCGTAAAATCTGCTTTTTCGCGAATGTTTTTAAGGGTTTTTCGCTCAGATTTAACTGCTTCGGAAACCGAAAGCCCCTTATCGCAGAGGGGATGTTTTCTGCGGTTTTCCTTATACCTTCTGACTAAAACCTTATCCTCAGCATCAAGGAAAAGTATTTTATAATCCACATTTTTATCTTTAAGTTTTTGAAGAACGGAAGAAATTTCATTAAACATTTCGCCGCCGCGAATATCGGTTACAATGGCCATTTTCTGAAGCCCTTCGCCGCTGCGGGCGGAAAAATCCACTAAAACAGGTATTATTGCGGGTGGAATATTATCCACGCAGAAATATCCCATATCTTCAAGGGCATTGGCGGCAAGGGATTTACCTGCGCCTGACATACCCGTAACTATAAGCAAATTCATTACCGTCTTCCCCCTTTTAAATCTTTAATCTTCACCTACGAAAATCACTTCGGTTTCTAAATTTACACCGTCTTTTTCAAGAACGGTTTTTTGAATATCTTTAATAAGATGCTTTACATCCTGACTTGTTGCATTATCGAAATTTATAATAAATCCCGCGTGTTTTTCGCTGACTTTAGCGCCACCCACGGTTTTGCCTTTTAGACCGTTTTTCTCTATAAGGGCACCTGCAAAATGACCTTCGGGGCGCTTAAATGTACTGCCCGCGCTTGGAAATTCCAAGGGTTGTTTATCCTTTCTTCTTCCCATAAAATCATTCATTTTTTCACTGATTTCTTCCCTTTTGCCCTTTTTAAGTTTAAAAGCGGCTTCGGTTATAATAAGATTTTCCTTTTTAAAGATGCTCGTTCGGTAGCCAAGTTCCATTTGGCCTTTACCAAGAGTAAACGATTTTCCATTAAGGTCTATGCATTTGGCCCACTCTATACAGTCGGCAATTTCGCCGCCGTAGGCACCTGCATTCATATAAACGGCGCCTCCGACACTTCCCGGAATTCCAAAGGCAAATTCAAGTCCCGAAAGTTCTTCTTGCAAAACCAAGGTGCAAAGTTTTTGAAGATGCAGCCCTGCGCCGCAGATAACGGTTTCGCCCTCAAAACGCACAAAATCCATACCATCAGTGCAAATAACAAGTCCTTTTACTCCATTATCCGAAACCAAAAGGTTAGAGCCCTTGCCTAAAACGAACAAGGGCAGATTATATTCTTTTGCTTTAGAAATGGAAAATGCAATTTGTTCGGCGGTATTAGCATTCGCCAGAAACTCTGCATTGCCGCCTATTTTAAAGGTGGTCAGTCCCTTTAAGGACACATTTTCTTTTATATCTATACCGTTATCGCCAAACGCTTTTAAAAAGGATTTCTTATCCACAAAAACACCCTTTAATAATTTATTAATTATGGGCGGCAATGAGCCAAAAATGCCTTAAAACCGCCCTTTTAGGTTGGTTCGGGATTAAGTGCTTACTTATGCAAATTGCAAAGATATGCGGCGCCGATAATACCTGCATCATTGCCGAGGGTTGCCGCTTTGATTGAAGTTTTAAATTTGGCATCGCCGCGGAAATAATTTTCTCTGTCAACCATCTCTATTATGGGTTTAATGAGGGTATCACCTTCATGGGAAATACCGCCGCCAATACAAAGCACTTCGGGCTGGAAAGTATTGATTACATTGATTATTCCGATACCTATATATCTGATATATTGGTCAACAACTTCTTTACCTGCTTTATCACCCTTGCGCATAGCATCAAAGGAAGTTCTGCCGCTTACCTTTTCGATATCTCCGCCTACCATTTCCCACATAACGCTATCTTTATTTTGGAGCATTTTCGCCTTGGTCTGACGGATAAGGGCGGTAGCAGAAGCATATGCTTCCCAACAACCCTTTCTGCCGCAGGTGCATTCTTCACCCTCTAACTGAATAGCGGTATGACCGAGCTCACCGCCCGCATAATTAGAGCCGGAGAAAAGTTTACTATCGATAATAATTCCGCTTCCAACACCCGTTCCGAGAGTAATGGCAACAAAATGGCTTGTGCCCTTGCCTGAACCTGCCAAAAATTCACCGTAAGCGGCGGCATTAGCATCGTTATCTATAAAGAAATCCTTGCCAACGCGCTCTTTCAACATAGCGCTTAAAGGAACATTTACAAAGTTTATATTATTGGAGTAGGGTATTTCACCTGTATCAGGGTTTATAGAACCGGGGGCGCCAACGCCCATATAATCAATATCTTCGATGGTTAAACCCGCTTTTTCTATAGCCTCAAAGGTAACCTTTGCCATATCATCAATAATTTCTTCGGCGGGACGGGGGCAATTAGTTTTTGCCTTCGCGGTTGCAACAACATTATAATTCTCATCAACAACGCCTGCAACGATATTAGTTCCGCCTAAATCAATACCTAATTTATACATAATTATGCTCCTTTAAAATGCTTCTATTTTATTATCCGTGTTTGCTTTAAAATCATCGGCCATACCCAGTCTTCCGAGAAGGTCTTCAGCCGCATTGTAGCCAAGTTTTTTCTGGCGGCTGTTCATAGCCGCAACTTCAATAATTACCGCAAGATTACGGCCCGGTTTTACGGGAATTGTAAGGGAAGGAATATTAAGCCCCAATAGTTCGGTAGTTTGGCTTTCAAGACCCATTCTGTCATATGCCTTGTTAACATCCCAGGGCTCCATATTTATAACCAAATCTATCTTTTCGGTGAGTTTAACCGAGCCCACGCCGAAAATACGGCTTGCGTTAATAATTCCTATTCCGCGGAGTTCTATAAAATGCCTTATATTATCGGGTGCGGTACCAACAAGAGATTTGCTTGATACCCTTCTGATTTCCACCGCATCATCGGCTATAAGACGGTGACCGCGCTTCACAAGTTCAATAGCGGTTTCGCTTTTACCTACCCCGCTTTCGCCGAGAAGCAAAATACCCTCACCGTAAACCTCAACAAGAACACCGTGTTGGGTAACTCTGGGAGCCAGATGGAGATTTAAAAAGGCAATCAAAGCCGCCGAAAAATCAGAAGTGGATTCGCCCGTTTTCAGCAGTGGTACTCCATACTCTTCGGCAATTTCTTTATAATAATCTTCCACCTCAAGTTCCCTTGCAATTACCACTGCAACGGGTTTATGAGAAAAATATTCCTGCATTCGTTCTTTGGCCTTTTCATTAGTAAACCGCTTTAGAAAACTTATTTCACTAAGTCCCAAAATCTGAATTCTCTTTTCATCGAAATACTGAAAATAACCTGCAAGTTGAAGTCCCGGACGGTTGATTTCAGTAGTCGATACCATTATATCTTCGCTTTTCTCCGGAAGATACAGCGGCTCCAAGGAAAATTCCTTAATGATTTTTTCAAGAGAAATTGAAAAATCGGTTTTCATAGGGTCACTCCCAACTGAATTTATCTATACACAATTATTATACTATAAGCCGTTGTATTTTCAAAGGTTTTTTTATATTTTTTTGAGGTTTTTTTACTAATTTTATAATTTCTCTTGATATAATATTAAAATAATTATATAATTGTATAATAATGCTATTGTTTTCGGAGGAAAATTTATGAAACTCGGTATGGTAAGACACCGACCGAATTTCATAACTCCTTAAAAATTCACAAATGCTTATAAAACCCCATAGATACTGCGGTTTTCGGGAAACCGAAAAATATATAATTCCATACTATTCTATATATCTCCCCGCGAAAATGGAGTAAAAATGGAGTAGAAATGGCGTAAAAGATTTTTTGAAACACAAGAAAAAAGCACATTGCTACAAAATGCTCTTTGGACGTTTTTGTTCAGAGAGCATTTATTTTTGAAACCGCATTTAATGAATAAATTTTAATATAAACGCAAATACTATTGACATTATCACGGTCAACCGATATAATATTAGTAACAGGAGGTGAAACACCGTGGAGATTCGTGAATTAATGGAAAACAAAAAAATAACGCAATATCGACTTGCTAAGGAAAGTGGCATCGCCTACACTACCATCAATGATATTTGTAGTGGCAAGGCGCAGCTTGAAAAATGCTCCGCTGAAACAATCTACCGCATTTCAAAGGTGCTCGGTGTTTCGATGGAAAATCTTATTGAGCCCTGCTTTGATAAACGCAGTGATTTTGAACTGTTCAAGAGCAATACTTGCCATAGGTTGAAAGAGCTTGGCGATATTGAATTTGTTATTGAACTTTTGGAAGAAGATCCTATCCGTAAATACTATAAGAAAAAATGGTATCCAGAAAGCCTTTATCTTCTTGCTATGCTTGATTATGTCAGCAGAGAGAACGATATTCCTATCTGCACCCAATATGACGATATGCGCAACTTGAAGCTTAAAACCACTCTTTTCCCTGCAAGCGTATTGGTTGCAGCCAAGGTTTCTAAAAATGATGAATTAAAACATCGTTCCATTATGGAAGCCATTCCCGAATTTATGCGATTCAATATCGTAGAAAGCGAGGTCCGCAATGTCATCTAACAGTTTTACAAAGGAAAACCTTGACACCTATCTTAAGGAATTGGCGAAGGAATTCAGACGGCTGAATGGTAAATCAATGCCGGCAGAAATTGTTTTGGTTGGCGGTGCCGCCATTTTGACCAATTACGGCTTTCGTGATATGACTACCGATATTGATGCGGTGATTCACGCCGCATCTTCAATGAAGGATGCGATAAACCACGTTGGCGATAAGTTCGATTTGCCGAACGGATGGCTGAATGCCGACTTTATGCATACCGGCTCCTACTCACCTAAGCTTGACGAATTTTCGGTGTATTATAAATCCTTTTACGGCGTTCTGTCGGTTCGCACAATTGCGGCGGAATATCTGATTGCAATGAAGCTTCGCTCGAGCAGAAAGTATAAGAACGACCTTTCTGATGTTATTGGTATTTTGGCTGAGCATGAAAAGAAGGGCGCACCTATTACGCTCGAAAAGATTGATGCAGCAGTGACCAACCTTTATGGTGGTTGGGATGCCTTCCCCGAGGACTCGAAAACGTTTATTCAAGATGCTCTTAAAAACGGTGATTTTGAAAATGTCTATACTTCGGTAAAAAACGACGAGCTTGAGTCCAAGGACATCTTGATTGGTTTTGAGAAGGATTATCCCAAAGTTGTAAAAGAATCTAATATTAACGATATTTTAAAAACTCTCAAAGAAAAAAGAAAGAAACAATAGCACAAAACCTCGGCATATATTGGACGCCTTCCAATACATGCCGAGGTTTTATTATTAACCGCCAAGCAGGACTTTATTTTTGCTGTCATTAATCAAAAATGACACATATAGGGTATAAAAATATTTAAAAATTGCCTTGACAAGTCCGCTTTTTTGTGTTACTATAGATGCAGAACAAGAAAAAGACCCTCGAAAACAGCGGCAACTGTAATCAAGAGTCCCTTCGTTTGACCGATATTGGTTTAATTAAGTATAGCACGCATCGCGTGTTTTGTCAACGAAGTCTTGTTACTTTAACAAGAAAGGAGACAAAACTATGCGCTTTTATGTAAACAAAAACGCTCAGACCGGTGGTCAGCACGAAGTGCACCGTGCCACTTGCAGTTGGCTTCCGGATGTGGAAAACCGCTTGTACTTAGGCGATTTCACTACTTCTGCTCAGGCAATCAGAGAAGCAAAGAAGTACTATACCAATGTTGATGGTTGTGCTTACTGCTGCCCCGAGTCGCACAATTCTAATTGATGGAATCGGCGTACCCACAAATATGTGAGTGCGCCGACTTTCGCAAGGAGAAAAAATATGTTAAGAATGAAGCTTTCAGAAATTGCTACGCTCCAAACTGGATTAGTATTAAATAGAAAAGAAGCTCGCTATGAGGAAGAAACCGAACGAGTTTACAGAAGAGTAACTATGCGCTCATTAAATGAGTATGGCGTATTGAAACGCAATGATATTGATGTGTTTCCCTCAATTGAAGAATTAGACCCTTCGATTTTGACACATAAAAACGATATAATTGCCAAATTATTCACGCCAATTTTCCCTACGCTTGTAAAGGAAGATGCCGAAGGATTGGTTATCCCTTCTCAGCTCGTGGTTATTAGAGTTTTTGATGAACATGTGCTTCCGGAATATTTAAGATATTACTTATCTGCTCCAGAGGTTTCGGAACTTTTGCTATCAATTGAGGGATGGCGTTCGCAGCGAACTATTAAAGTGGGAACTTTCGCAGACTTGGAAATACCAATTCCTCCCATTCAAAAGCAAAGAATAATTGCAGAAATGGCCAACACGGACTTAACCAGGAAGCGTTTATATAGAGAACTAATTGAAGAACAAAGCAAGCTTACCACTCTTAAAATACAGAAATATATCGGAGGTAAATAAAATGAGTACAACTAAAAAAGATATTGAAAATGCATTGATGCGTGGTGCTGATTCGCTTAGAGATACCATCGATGCAGCAAACTATAAAGACTATGTTTTGCCTTTGATGTTTGTAAAGTATTTGAGCGATACCTATGCTGAAAAAGTAGAGGAATTGGAAAAAGAATATGAGGGCATTCGCCTTGAAAGACAAAAACGTTATTTGCCGTTTACTGTTGCCCAAGATTGTTCTTTCACTACCTTGTATGAGCAAAGATACTCTGACAACATCGGTCAGATTATTAATACAGCTTTGCGACAAATTGAAAATGACAACAATCAGCAATTGGCAGGGGTTCTTAATACTACTGATTATAACAGTGAAAACGCTCTGGGAACTCGCGAGCATAAAAATGCAATTTTACGAGAGTTGTTAGAAGACTTATTTCCGCTCAATTTGCGTCCGTCTGAAATCGAAGTAAAGGAAGACGAAGTTCCTGCGGACGTCATTGGTGATGCGTACGAATATATGATCGGTCAATTCGCAAGTATGGCAGGTAAAAAAGCAGGGTCTTTCTACACGCCGGCAGCGGTATCTGAAATTATGGCCCAGATTGTTGATGTTCAACCCGGCGAACGCGTATATGATCCTACCTGTGGTTCGGGCTCGTTGTTAATCAAGGCAGCTAAAAAAGAAAATTCAAAACAGGTTTCAATCTTTGGCCAAGAAGTTAACGGTTCATCTGTTGCTATGGCAAAGATGAATATGTATATCCACGAAATCAGAGATGCCAAGATTGCTTGGGGTGATACTTTAGCAAATCCAATGTTTAAGGACGAAGACGGCAATCTGCTTACTTTTGACGCAATTGTAGCGAATATGCCGTTTTCTAAAGATAAGTGGGCTGCTGGATTTAACCCTGGCGGCGAAGCCGTAGGTAAAGGTAAAAAAGAGTTTAAAATGGAAGCCACGCTTGATAAACACCATCGATTTGATTGGGGTGTTCCTCCTGCAAGTAAGGGAGACTGGGCATTCCTTTTGCATATGATTGCAAGTTCATCTGTAAACGGTCGCATTGCAGCTGTAGCGCCTCATGGAGTTCTCTTCCGCGGTGCTGCCGAAGGTAGAATTCGTCAACGTGTCATTGACGAGAATTTACTTGATGCAGTTATTGGATTGCCGGAAAATCTTTTCTACGGAACCCCTATTCCTGCATGCATTCTTGTCTTTAAGAAAAATAGAACCAATAAAGATATCTTATTTATAGATGCTTCAGGAAAAGACCCCGAAGGCAATTTGCGTTACAAGAAGGATAAAAACCAGAATATCCTGGAGAAAAAACATATCGATGATATTATCCAAGCATATCTCGATCGCGAAGATGTTGATAAATTTGCACACGTAGCAACAATTGACGAAATTCAGGAAAATGGATACAACCTTAATATTCCTCGCTATGTTGATACTTTTGAAGAAGAAGAACTTATTGATATTGAAGAAGTGCAAAACAACATCGCTCGTCTAAAGGTCGAAATTGCTGAGGCCGAAGCCAAGATGGAACAATATCTAAAAGAATTAGGACTTTGAAAGGAAGATTGTTATGTATACAAGATTTTTGACTTATGATTTAAACTATGGGACTTCTGATGACTATCAAGATTTATACAATTTAATAGCCACATACGACCACAAACAAATCACCGAGTCTACTTATGAAATTTCAACCAACGAGGACTGGCAAACGTTTAAAGGCAAGTTTTATAAGGTGACTCATACAGGTGACAATGTTAAAGCCATTGTCAGACAAGAAGATGCCATGAAAGTTTGGACCATTAGATAATTCAAGCCACTACTTTGTGGAGACGGTAGCGGCTTGCATCACAATAGCAATATCAAAAACAAATAAAAAGGGGATGATGCCATTGGCTAATACAACTATTATTAATATTTTTAACGCAATTAAATGCGCGGCATCATTTGCCGCATACACAGCAACAATTATATTCACAGGTGATGCAAGCGCAGCTACTGCGCTACGCAATTAAAATAGGAGATTGTATGGACGGTTTCAACTTTGATTCATTAAAAATTAATATGGCTGAAGTTAATAGCGCTCTAAAAGCCAACTTGATTGCGGAACAGCAACAAAAGAATCAACAAATCCTCGACCAAATTTCCAGACATAATGCAAAACGTGATGCCACAATTATGGCTGGCGCGGAGGCAAATGTAGCTCAAAAAGAATTATTAGAACAACAATTATCAGCTTTAGGTGAACAAAACAAATTGTTGGCTGATAATTATAGCAAACTAAAAGAAATGTATGATGCGCAAGTGCAATCTAATTTAGAAGCGAAAGAGGACTTAAGGCGTAGCCGTAACTTCAACGCTTGGATGATGGTTATAGCTATAATTGCAATGCTTGCGGCGATTGCCGGCCCGATTGCAACGATTTTGGTGAGTTAATGAAAGTAATATTAAAACCTTTATTTGAAATACTGACCGGCGATGTGGCGGTTTGCGATAATATTATTTACAACTATCTAATCATGCTTATTGTGGGCGAGATTGCATTTCGCTTCGCTTTCAGTTTGGTCGGTGATGCGTATGACGCAAACCTTATCAGCGGTAAATCTATGGGTTCTATCTTGCACTGGGGAATCAGATTTATTATTTATGTTATTATAGCTTATTTGATTTGTGGTGCAATATGGTTGTATAATTTCATCGTAGGTATACCCCACTGGGTTTGGTGGACAGGTTTAGGATTAATTGTTGCAATAATGATTGCGGTTATAGTATTAAGATTTATAAATGAAAGGAGCGGCGATTAATGAAAAAGGGAATTCAAGAACGTATTAATGCCGTTCATGACAAAAACATTCCTATTGGGTATGTGGAAACAGAAGCGGGTGTATTGCCGCAGAACTGGAAGATTGCGACTCTTGGAGATATTGCTGAAGAAATTGTTGAAAGAGCCGGAACTCACGCCTATGAGACATTGAGCATTTCTGCAGGTATTGGTTTCGTTAATCAAGCCCAAAAATTCGGAAAAGAACTTTCCGGAAAACAGTATGAAAAATATACAGTTTTACACAATGGCGATTTTTCATACAACAAAGGAAACTCAAATAAGTGTCCGCAAGGTTGTATCTATAGATTGAATGATCGGGAAGTTGCCGCTGTGCCCAATGTTTTTGAGAGTTTTAGAATAAAAAGTGGTTGTGCGGAATATTATGAGCAGCTTTTTTTAAGTGGATTTCTCAACAAGCAATTAACAAGAAAAATCAATCACGGTGTTAGAGATGATGGATTACTTAATTTGACGAGCAACGATTTTTACAGTTGCTTTCTGCCGGTTCCTCCCAAAGAAGAACAAGAAAAAATTGCAGAAATCTTATTGTCTTTTGATAAGATTATTAAACTCAAAAAATGTTTAATAAGCGAAAAATATCATCAAAAGACATGGTTGATGCAAAATTTGCTTACTTGTAATAGTGGGTTTAGATTGTCTAAGTTTAACGAAGTGTGGGAGAGTCACATTATCGGGGATTTAGGAAAAACCTATTCGGGTTTAACCGGTAAAACGAATAAAGATTTTGGCCAAGGTGAACCGTACATTCCCTATACTAATATTTTCACAAATTGTATTGTTAATAACGCTGCATTTGAATATGTAAAAGTTTTAGAAGGAGAAAAACAGAACACTGTAGAATATGGCGATTTGTTTTTCACGACTTCTTCTGAAACTCCCCAGGAGGTCGGCATGAGCTCGGTTTATTTGGGCGAAAATATAAAGTTATATTTAAATAGTTTTTGTTTTGGTTTCCGATTTGATAATTTTCATATTATTCGTCCGGAATTTGCGGCTTACTTATTTAGGAGCAATTCTGTCAAAAGAATACTATATAAACTTGCGCAAGGGTCCACACGATATAACTTGCCTGTTAGTGATTTTTTGGGAGAGAGTATTTGTATTCCTCCATCGACAGACGAACAACAAGCAATTTTCAACTTGCTTTCGAGTTGCGACAAGGAAATTGATTTGTTAAAAAAAGAATTACAAGAGTGGGAAAATAAAAAGCAAACATACACGAAACTTTTAATATCAGGAATTGTGAGAGTATAATTATGACTCAAAAAGATTATGAAGCACTTCAAAATTTTGTTTTGGATTTTTCTATTCCAACAGAGTTTGTTCAACTTGCGCGTATTGACGGTATGAAATTTATAATACGTTCGAACGAACAAAGCGGGCATCATATTCCCCACATACATTTAGAAACGAGTTCCGCCTCGCTATCAATTGCCATAGAAACACAAGATGTTTTGGCGATTAGCGGGAATATTAACCCATCACAATTTAAGAAGGCAAAAAAGTGGGTTCAAGACAACCAAGAACTAATCAAACGCAATTGGAACGAGTTTTCTAACGGAATAGAAATTGCTATTTAAGATAATGGTTAATCGGGAGGCTTATTATGGCAAACCATCAAATCTTTAATGAACGTCCGGAGTCTCAGGATCGTGCAATAAAAGTAATAGAAAAATTAGGATACACTATTGTACCTCGTAGCGAAGCTGAGGTTAAACGCGGCTCAAGAAAGGCAGTTTTATTTGAAGATGAACTGCAAACATTTTTGAGCAAACGCACATATCCTTACGATAATGAAACTCGCTATTTTTCCGGCGGGTCTATCGCTTCTGCCATTCGTGCTTTAAGTATTCAATCAACTGCAGGTTTATATGCGGCTAATAAAGAGCTTTCTGATATGCTTTGTTCCGGTAAAAGTTTAGAGGAAACTTTGCCCGATGGCACAAGACAGTCTTTTGATATTAGTTTTATTGATTTTGAGCATCCCGAAAACAATATTTTTCAGGTAACAGATGAATTTGAAGTAGAGCGTCCAAACGGAAAATTTGCCCGTCCGGATATTGTCGTTTTAATTAATGGTATTCCTGTTGTTATTATCGAATGCAAAAAATCCGGCGTTGATGTGATGGAAGGCGTAACGCAAAATATTCGCAACTGGGGCAACGATTATATCCCTCAACTTTTTCAGTATTCACAGCTTGTAATGGCAGTTAATCCTGATAAGGTTTTATACGGAACTTGTGGAACACCTGCAAAATATTTTGTTTCCTGGCACGAAGATAATAAAGAATGGTTGGATGAATGGTGCAGAAAATGCTCTCCCGATGGTACGGTCAAGGAACAAGATAGAGCACTTATTTCTCTTTTACATCCGGAGCGTTTGCTCGATATAATTCGCAATTTTATTATTTACGATAATAATGTTAAAAAGGTTTGTCGTTATAAGCAATATTTCGCCGTTAAAAAGTGTATGGATCGAATCTTAATGAAAGATGATGCTAACACTCGTAACGGCGTAGTTTGGCATACCCAAGGTAGTGGTAAAACCATTACTATGATTATGCTAACCAAAATGATTCTGCGTGAAAGTGCTAAAAAAGATAGTCCTATCAAAAAACCGAGATTTGTTATGGTTACTGACCGTGTTAATCTTGATAAGCAAATTCGCGACAACTTTATTCATACGCAAATGAGTCCGCATAGAGCAAAAACCGGCAAAGGACTTATTGATTTATTAGATGATGCCGGAAATACTGTTGTAACCTCGCTCGTTAATAAGTTCGAAGCGGCAGTCAAACAAGACTATTGTAATGATGATTCCAATATCTTCTTGTTTATTGATGAAGGTCACCGAACTCAGTATGGTAGACTGAATTTGTACATGAACAAAGTTCTTCCAAATGCTGTGAAGATCGCTTTTACGGGTACGCCTCTTATTAAGAATCCCAAAAAAGCAGATAAACGAAATATTGAGGCCTCCCGCAATACTTACGTGAAATTCGGTCCATTGATTGATATGTATACACTTCAAAATGCTATTGATGATAAAGTGACCGTTCCAATTGTCTATGAAGGTCGTGTTGTGCCTCAACATGTTACAAGTGAGCAAATCAATAATCATTTAAAGCATATTACAGTTGGACTTACTGAAGATGCGAGAAAAGATCTTGAATTAAAATATAGTAGATTTGTCGCTTTGGCTCAAACTGAACCAAGGCTTAATATGATTGCGTTTGATTTACACGAACATTTCTTAAATTATGTTAAACCTAAAAAGTTTAAGGCTATGTTAACATGCTCTTCACGTGCCGCAGCAGTTGAAATGTTCTACAAATTGCGAGATCTTGGTGGTATAAACCCTGCTGTTGTAATCACCCCCAATAATGCTAAAGAGGGTGACGACGAGCAAAACACTCCACAAACATTGAAAACAATTGCCGATTTCTTCCGCAAAGAAGTTGATCCTCTGTATAAAAACAACTACGAGGCATATGAAGATTCGGTAACAGGTGCTTTTACAGACCCAGAGGGAGATATTGATCTTTTGATAGTCAAAGATAAATTATTAACCGGTTTTGATGCTCCTGTTGCAGCAGTATTGTATGTTGATAAAAAATTGCAAGATCATACATTGTTGCAGGCGATCGCACGTGTTAACCGCGTGTATGACAACAAAGATTTTGGACTTATTGTAGACTATATCGGCATTTTTAAGAAACTTAACTCTGCATTAGACTTGTATAGTGATGATAAATCCGGAATGAACACGTTTGACCAATCCGAGATTGAAAATGCTATTTCTTCCATTTTAGAAGAAAAAGATAAGTTAGAAAAAGCACATAAGGAAGTATGGGCTATTTTCGATGGAATCTCGAAAAATGAAACAGCAGCTGATGTGTGGCAAGAATGTTTGCGCGAATATGAAGTAAGAAAAACCTTCTACGAAAAACTTTCTGCATTTGCTAAACTTGTTGATTTCATGTTCTCAAGTTTTGAGTTGTATGAATCTGTTGGTGATGCTAAGGCTGAAGAATATCGAAAAGATTATCTTTTCTTTAAGAAGTTAAAGGATAGTGTATCCTTGCGCTTTAATGACAGTGTGGACTTCTCGAAGTATGAAGATGGTATTAGGCATTTATTGAACACCTATGTCAATGCCGAAGATGCAAAAATCATAATCGAGCCACTTGATATTCTTAACAAAGATAAAATGGAAGAACAATTGGCTCGTTTAGGTTCTAATGAAGCAAAAGCCGAAGCAATTCAGACAAGACAGGTTGAGGTGCTGGAAAGTTATCGCTACGAAGATCCTATTCGCTATATGACATTTATGGAGCGAATCAATAAAACTATTCAAGAATATATGGCAGAAAGAGATAGCGAAAAGTATCTGTCTTCAATGGAAAAAATGGCTGAAGATTATCGTGCTGGGCGCAGTTCTGTGAAATATCCCGAAGTCATTATGGATGACGGAGATGCTAAGAGCTTCTTTGGTGCTATATGCAGCGGCATTAAGAAATCAACAGAAGAATCTACTGAAACAGAATTGGAATCCTTGGGAATGTTATCTTTAAATATCAAGAAAGTTATTTCATCCAATGCAAAACGAGATTGGAGAGATAACGTTATAGTTCATAGGAACATTAAGAAGGAACTGGATGATTTACTGTTTGATTATCTTGAAGAAAACAATCTGAATTGGTCTTTAGATACTATAGACATTATTATTGATGAAATTCTAATGGTGGCAAAGAAGGTTTATTAAAATGGAAGTTATAGAAATCATTTTGCCATCAACAAACAAAACCGTTTCAGTCACTGTAGAACGCAAAAAGATGAAAACATGCCGACTTAAGATATATACCGATCAAACAGTTGCTCTTTCGGTACCCTTAAGCGTGCCTGCGAATTGGATTCAAAATTTTTTAGAGCAAAAATCAGGATGGATAGAAAGAAAACTTGAACGATTTGCTGCTACAACCGGTTATGCTTCCACCAATGAAATACGTAATGGGTATTCAATTAAAATGTTTGGTGAAGATCTTATTTTTTCTGTAACCAAAAGCGATAAGAACTTCATTTATAAGGAAGGCAAAACAATTTGCATTGGTAACATCAATCCAAACAACCAAGAATATCTTATGAAACAATTCGAAAAATGGTGGCGAGGCGAAAGTCTTTCCTTTTTAGAAAAGAGAGTGGAAGAATATTACCCTATTATAAAAAAATACAATAAACAAATGCCAAGGGTTCAAGTAAGAAAGATGAAAACACTTTGGGGTAGTTGTAGTGTAAACAGAGAGGTTATAACGTTTAATCAGTATTTGATCAAGGCAAAACCTGCCTGTATCGATTATGTTGTACTCCATGAGTTGGTTCATTTTATCTATCCAAATCACAGTAAACAGTTTTATGACTTTTTAAGCATATACATGCCCGATTGGAAAGAAAGAAAAAAAGTTTTGGATCAAGATGTAGTTCACGGATTGTAAACGAAACTCAAAAAACTAAGGCAAGGAAGTGATTAAAGTGGATAACAAAGACACATTAAAAAATCTAATTAAATACGCTCAAGAAGATTTTAAAGGAACCATTAATACTTTTGAGGATTTTGAAGTTGCACTAGAAAAACACATAAAAACGTGCGGGAGAAGCATTGAGGATCAGAAATTAGAAGCTATATCGGTTTTGACCGAGAAAAAGAACGATAAATCTTCGGAAAGAATAGCAATTGGTCTAGCGTTTGGAAGTATAGCATTTTCTATTTTTTCAAATGGTTTAGAAAAGATAGCTCTTATTATTATTTCTGCGATTTTGATTATTGGCATAGTTCTTTTTATGGCATTTAGGTTTCAAATAAAAAACAGTAAAATTGTTACTTATTATACTATTAAGTTGCATTGTATAGAACGCATAGAAGCTCAAGCTAAATCTGCCAACAATGTTTGTTCTGGGGATGGAGCTAAAAAAGCAACATGCCTATAATATAACAACCTTCAAAACATATTCGTATTTAGAAAGAGGTGTCGCACGACGCCTCTTTCTTTTATCTCGACTAATGCTAATTTCCGCTTTTAGAATCTTCGTTTGCGGTGAGATCCGCAACATCGCCTTTAGCTCTTTTAACCAGGACGGTAGCATTTACGCTTGAGATACAGAAAGAATTATCATCCAAAATAAGTAAGGAACGGGTTTCCTTGTCCGACGTTCCGTCAAACACTTCATCACTTGTTCTTGTGAGTTTTCGCTTGGCAAGAACCTTTCGCACCCTATCCGAATCGGCGGACATAATGAACTTTACCTTGTTTGCATCGATAAACACCTTATTACCAACATTGATAAAATTACTGCTCATCTGTCGCTTCCTCCTTTTTCGGCTTCTTAAAACAGCAAATAGGTTCTTCTAAATTCATATCGTAATAATATGTTATTTGCCCTGCTGCTAAGTCCGACATACCAAATAGATATACTTTCATACCGATCATTTGCAGCACATTTTTTCCGGCGGTTTGAATCCATTTTTCTACTTGCGGTTTAAGGATTCTCGTGACAATATCCCTGTTTTGTCCGACGATAATAATTTTTTGGCTGACAGACATTATTTTATTACATTTATCATTAAAGTCATCTTGGTTATGATTTCCGCATTCAACCTCGTACAGATCGAATTTGTCTCCGCTTTTTCCTATAACGTCCGGTATCAGCATTTTACCTTCAGAAAGTTTTAGTTTGTTTTGTTTCCGATTGGTCGAGATGCAAGTATACCAGCCCTTTTTCTCAACGATTGTTGCAACATCCTTAACCATATATCCGTGTAAGTAACTGGCATGTTCTTTCCTAAGCCGAATATGTTCCTGCACTGCCGGTTCTTTCCTAAACTGCAAACGATACAGCTTAGCACCTACGTCGGTTAATTTTAAAATATTAAAGGTGCGATAACCGGTTTGAACACTTTGCAAATCGAAAAATCCCGCTTTAACAAGTGTGATTATCGCGCGCCAAGCAGTATCCTTACTGATAAATCTCATATTTTCGTCAAAGGGTATATTAGCCGCGATTTCCTTGGCTTCTTTCTCTTCGGAAATGCCGTTAGATACAATCGTTTCAAAAACAAACTTTTCTTTAGCACTTAATTTGCTGAAAAGATTGTTCAATTCAATAGCCATTAATTCTGTTTTATTTTCATTACTCATAATATTACCTCCGTTTTTATTCCTTTGAGTTGTTGTAAAAAATATATTGATTATTGTTTTGAGCCGTATCTTTTTGGGCGGTTCCGAAAACGGATTCGAATACAGAATCAATAATCTTGCCGCAGTCTAAATTATTAAGATTGAGATCGCCGCGATTTTCGTCCACAAATTGATAGCAGTTGTGGATCTCGCGATAAATTGCTTGTTTTGCCAAGGTATAACAATCGCAAAGCTTTCGATATTTATCAGGAGTCCCGGCATACTCCAATTCCTTTTGTTCCATCTTGGGTATAAATTCTTCCAAGATCTCATACACCTTTTCATCTATGGCAAAAGGCTTCTGCGGCATTTTTTGATTAATTTGTATATGCTTTCGAATGGCGCTTATAATTGTTTGTTTTCTCTTCCTCTTTGGAATTTTCGCTAAGAACTCCAACGCATCCCTGTCGCGGATAATAAATTGGCAACCAATCGGCTCAACCTCCGTTGTGTACGAAAAACGGCATAAAACTCGGGCAGTCTTGCCGCGGCTTTCAGCACTTAAAATTTCATTTACTGTGCGGTTGACCGTGCGTGGCGGCAACGCCTGCATCCAACAGATAATATCGGTGGCAGACTTATCAAATTCAATGTGTACGGTTTGTCTATCACTCATTTTTAATTTTCCTTTCTATATAAAGTGCATCTTTCATCAAAAGAAAGCTTCTTTTGTGCTCCTTAAGCATTTTTCGGTATTTTTCTTTGTCATCTAACAAAGCCTCGTATTTATCCACGTCACGCTTAAACATTCTTTGGAAGGCTGAATCAAAGGATTCTGACGGGAGCTTCCATTTTTCTTGCTTTACAAGATTTTTTGCAATACAGTTTTTAAGTACGGTTTTTATTGTGGGAGCAACGGTTCCTTTTGTGCATCCGAACTTCTTACAAAACTTTTCTACCAGATCATCCGGCAGAGAAAATTTCGTATGCATATTTTGGCTGCTTGGTTCTACGTTAAAATTCATGGGGATAGTGGCAACCCTATCTTCTAACGCCTCGGTCATAATCGTTACAACCGTTTTACTGCGCTCACCTTTTAGAAGTGAGGTAATAAACGCGATTAGCTCGGGTTCCTTTTTTGTTAATACAAAATGATGTTTAGTTGTCATAATTACATTCTTCTTTCTTTGAATTTTTCGTTGAGAGAACTTATTTGACCGCCACAAATAATTTTTTTCAACATATAAAACTTGCCGGACCTTATTTTTGCATTTCAAGAAAACATTAACTTTTGCCTAATTTAAGAATTTTTGATAGTAATTTCTTGATTTTGCGATTAAAAAGATGAAATTTTTTGATTTTTTCGCAGTTTTATGCCGTAATAAGAAATTTCCTTTATAAAATTTCTGTAGAGAATGTAAAAAAACTTTATATGCTCAGTTCAAGAAAACATTAACGACCTGCACCCTTTCGGGCACAGGTCGCTATTTTATGGGAATATTTTTTCAATGATTGTCAGTTGCAAATGATGATGATTTTCTCTTTCGAATGATAAGATGATACTCATTTGCCGATGACCTTCATAGATTATTTTTAGATTAATAGGAGATTAATTATAGGGAAAACTGTCGTTTTCTAATGAGGAGTTCACTTACGTTTCGAGAGAATAAATGACTGTCATTTCGGGCGATTCGATTTGTGATGATTTACATTTAGAGATTATAAAAGATGATTGTCCCTTTGTGATGCTCAGATTTCTCTCCCTCTTGTCAACCTCAAAATGCAAATAATTTCTTTGTCATCTAAAACCGAAAGTATGATGCTCTTAATACAAAAAAAGAAAGTAAATATGAAAAAGTCAGAGCATCATTTTCGCTATCTCAAAATGTTTAAAACACAAAAATGAGAGGCGCAAAAAACTCTCGAACTCTAATCATATCGAACAGTAAATCATTTTTATAGTTTTTTATTTTTTGATCATTTTAAAGCGAAAATAAAAGCTTTTTATTGATTTTGAACGATAAAGTTAGAATTTTATAAACATTCCATAGCCTGAGTATTGTATAAGGTACGATTATTATTGTAAATCAAAAATTACCCTATACGGGGGAATGTATTTCTGCGAAATCATCTTTTTGGAATTTTCCTTAATAAGTAGGGACATCTTTAGTGCGGACACATTTTTGCAAAGCGGTATCACGTTTTACTACGGATAGTTGTAATGCTGTGGGACATCCTTTGCTACGCATACTATTTTTTAGGGGACATTCATACTTCATACGAACACTGTCTTTTCAGGGATATCTTTTACTCCGGATAAGTTTAATCGGGGTCACCTTTACTCCACTTAACAAATGGAACGGGTATCACCATATACTGCGAAAATGCTTTTCTATAGGGACATATTTTGCTACATATCTGTGTTTTTTATGGGGACATCACTTACTGCGGTGATGTTCTTTTTGTTTTTCAGCCGACTTTTCTCGGAAAGATTAGTTAATGTTTTCTTGAAAGTCGAAAAAAAGATTCCTCAAGTTTTATCCACAAATGTTTTCGGAAAAAACATCGAAGGAGGATAAAACTGTATGACAGATAATGTTCAAACAGTTCCTATCCACGAAAAGTTGGCGTTGACAATACGTGAAGCCGCCGAGTACAGCAATATTGGAATTAATAAAATTGATGAGATGCTTCGCAAACCTAACTGTCCGTTCGTGCTTTTTGTGGGTAAGAAGAAGTTGGTAAAACGTAAAGAGTTTGAAGAGTTTATCAGTTCAAGACTGACGATATAACTCAGCAATCAAAAAAATTATAAAAATAATGTTTAATCACTTGAGAAAAAGCACACTTTATGTTATACTTATTGTGTAGCGGTGTGCTCTTTTCTCAGTGGGAAAGGAGTACATATTGGGAAAGAATTTAAAAGGTAAGGAATGTGGTAAAGGCATTCGTCAAAGAAAGGATGGTTTATACAGCGCAAGATTTGTTGACAAATTAGGCAATCGTCACGAAAAATATTTCGCTACCATTCCCGAAGCTCGTAACTGGATTGAAGAAAGTAAGTATGCCGATAAGCATGAAGGCATTTTTGTTCCGACCGAAACCACGGTTGATGAATGGTTTGAATTTTGGATAGAAAATATCGTTGGAGATCTCGCACCGAACACCTTGCGAAACTATCGCGAACGGTACACCTTCAATATTCAGCCGGTCATCGGTAAAATGGCAATTGCTAACGTAAAGCCAATGCACTGCAAAAAGGTTCTACTGCAAATGGATGAAACCTATGCAGGCTCAACCATCCGACAAACCTATATTGCAATGGGTACGATGCTGAAAGCGGCACTGATGAACGATTTAATCATAAAGCACCCGATGAACGGTGTTCGATACACAAAACCCGTTCGGGCGAAGGACGATATAAAATTCCTAACTCGTGAAGAGCAACGGATTTTTCTCGAAGCCGCAAAGCGTTCTCATAATTATAATCAATACGCTTTGATTCTTGAGACGGGTTTGCGAACGGGCGAGCTGATAGGACTTACTTGGGATGCGATTGATTTTGAGAAGCGCACGCTTACCGTCAACAAAACTTTGGAGTACAGACACAAACAAGGATATTGGCGAGCAGGACCGCCCAAGACACCGCAAAGCTATCGCACCATACCTCTGACAGAACGCGCACACAACATTCTGAAAGAGATATGGGATAACCGTGAGTATAGGAAAAAGTCTCCCTTGCTTTCAGAAACACTTGAATACATAGATAGGCGAACAGGTGCCACCTCTCAGCTTGTGATGGGAGATCTTGTGTTTATCAATTGGCGTACGGGAGAACCGGCAAAGAACAGTTCCTACGACACACATCTTTATAAGCTTTGTGATGAGGCGGGAATCAAACGGTTTTGTATGCACGCTCTGCGCCATACCTACGCCACAAGAGCAATCGAGGCAGGTATGCAACCGAAGGTGCTGCAAAAGCTACTCGGCCATGCCAGTATCAAAACAACGATGGACCGTTATGTTCACGTTACAACTGAGTCTATGGACCAGGCTATAAAGCAATTTGAAAACAATCAGGTTTTAGATGAATCTTAATATAACTCCATGCGAAAATGGAGTAAAAATGGAGTAGAAATGGAGTAGTAGATATACGCCATACTCCGAAAACCCTGATAAATAAAGGATTTTAAAGGAGATATAGAGAATTATGAAACTAGGTATCGTAGGACTTCCTAATGTGGGAAAGTCCACTCTCTTTAATGCTATTACAAATGCAGGCGCTCAGTCGGCAAACTACCCTTTCTGCACCATCGAACCCAATGTTGGTATGGTTAGTGTGCCCGATAGCCGCCTTGAAAAACTTGCAGAGATTTATTCTCCCGATAAATTCACACCCGCCGTTATCGAATTCGTTGATATAGCAGGTCTTGTTAAGGGCGCATCCAAAGGTGAGGGCCTTGGAAATAAATTTCTTTCAAATATCCGCGAAGTTGATGCGGTAGTTCACGTTGTTCGTTGTTTTGAAAGCACCGATATAATTCACGTTGAGGGTTCTGTTGACCCCGCCCGCGATATTGAAACCATAAACCTTGAACTTATCTTTTCGGATATGGAGATTGTTTCCCGCCGTCTTGATAAGGCCCTTAAAACTGTTAAGGGGGACAAGTCCGCCATCGTTGAGGTTGAATTTTTAAAAAAACTTATGGCTCATCTTGAGGCAGGTCTTCCCGCCCGTTCCGTAGAAGTTGCAAGTGAAACCGAGCAGGAAATTTTAGATACAACCGCTCTGCTTTCCCTTAAACCCGTTATCTACGCTTGTAATATGAGCGAGGATGATTTTATAAACGGAATAGAAGAAAACGCCCATTTTGCTACCGTTCGGGAAATTGCCGCAAGAGAAAATGCTGAAATTCTTCCTATATGCGCAGCCCTTGAGGCAGAAATCGCCGGACTTAATGATGAAGAAAAGGTTATGTTCCTTGAGGAACTTGGACTTGAAAGATCGGGCCTTGACCGAATGATTCAAACCTGCTATCACCTTTTGGGCCTTATATCCTATCTGACCGCAGGCAAACCCGAAGTCAGAGCTTGGACCATAAAAGAAGGCACCAAAGCACCGCAGGCCGCCGGTAAAATTCACACCGATTTTGAGCGCGGTTTCATAAGAGCCGAGGTTATTGCCTATGATGACTTTATAAACAAGTGCGATGGCAATATGGTTACCGCAAAAGAAAAAGGGCTCGTAAGAAGCGAAGGCAAAGAATATGTTATGAAGGACGGAGACATCGTTCTTTTCAGATTTAATGTTTAATTACCCTCATTATCAACCATACTAATTTGGGTGATAATTTTGAAAACATTAAAAACAAAACTTATAGAATTTTCCTTCGGCGCCATAGGTTACGGAATTTTGGAACTTTTATGGCGCGGAAGAACGCATTGGTCCATGCTTATAGCGGGCGGTCTCTCGTTTTTAGGTCTTGGTAAGGTTTCTAAAAAGACAAAAAACGCAGGGCTTTTAAAAATCGCAATACTTGGAAGCGCAGTCATAACCGCCATCGAACTTATCTTTGGTATTATTTTTAATGTTATTCTCAAAAAGAATGTTTGGGATTACAGCAAACTTCCCTTTAATTTAGGTGGGCAAATTTGCGCTCGTTATTCAATCCTTTGGGGACTTTTAAGCATTATTATCGTTCCCCTTGCCGCCACTATTGATAAAAATTTGCAAAAGGAGTAAGTATATGTACCGCAATACCTATGTTTCGGTCGATAAGGCCGTACTTAAAGAAAATGTACATAATATTACGGATAAATACAGAGAGTATAAATACTTTTTCGGCGTGGTTAAAGGCGATGCCTACGGTCACGGATTCCACGTTATTGATGCCTTGATAGAAGGCGGCGTTAACTATCTTGCCGTTGCTACGGCGGATGAAGCAGAAAAGGTTAGAGAAATAAATGCAGATATCCCCCTTCTCTGTTTAGAGCCCCCCGAAGAAGATGCTTTTTCCTTTTTCTGCGAAAGTAACATTACCTTTACTGTGGACAGTTTAGAGGGCGCGAGAGAACTTTGCGGCTATAATTTCACCAAAAAAATCAAGGTTCACCTTAAACTTGATACGGGTATGAACCGATTAGGTTTTAAAAATGAAGATGAACTTTTAGAGGCATTTAGTTTGCTTAAATCAAGTGAAAATACAGAAATCGAAGGTATTTACACCCATCTTGCCACTTCGGGCGTTAACGACATTTATTACGATAGGCAAATGGCAAACTTTAAAAACCTTACTAAAAACATAAATTTAAGTGAAATTCCCATTGTTCACATTGGCCGCTCTATTATTCTCGTTCATCACGATAAGCCCGATTTTGTAAACGGTGTGCGGCTTGGAATATGTATGTACGGTTTTTCAGGAAGTTTACCCGAGCCCTCGGGACTGCGCAAAATAAAAAGGGACTTTTTGCTTAAGAAAAAAGGAATAAGCAAGAGCATCCTTTCAAATGATTTAGATTTAAAAACCGCCTTTTCCCTTTACAGTCAGGTTATAAGCGTTAAAAAGATTAAAAAGGGTGAATTCGTAGGTTACGGAGCCGATTTTATTGCTAATGAAGATATGACAGTTGCCACCCTTGCTATCGGATATTTTGACGGAATGAGCAAAAAACTCAAGAACGTTATTATAAACGATGAAAAATGCGAAATTATCGGCGAAATTTGTATGGACATGACGGCTGTCAAGGTTCCGGACACCGTAAAGTGCGGCGACAAGGCAGAAATTTTCGGTGATAAAATCAGCATCCGTGATGCCGCTAAAAACTTAGGCGTTAATGCCTATAGGGTTTTCACGTCCATTTCTCATCGAGTTCCGAGAATTTATAAATGATATAAATGAGAGGTTTTTATGAATTTTGATATTCTCATTATAGGCACTGATGCCAATGCCTATTATATGGCAAGATGTTTTCACGAACTATATGGTAAAAAGGCAACCCTTCTCGGCAAATCCCCCCTGCCCTACACCTCGTTTACCGATATTTTAAATCTCAAGTATGATGAAAGCATCTGGAATGAAGACGGGTTTTTGAATGCCCTTTATGAGCATAAAAAAAAGGTTGAAAACAAAAAGGTATTGCTTATAAGTTCCAATGAGACCTATGCTGGTTTTATTGCTAAAAACAACGAAAAACTTGCTACTATCGGATATGTTTTCAATTATCCCGATTCAGAACTGATAAATTCATTTATGTATAAGGATGCTTTTTATAAAACATACGAAAACAGCGTTCTTGATTTACCCCGTACGGCTTATTATGACTGCAAACTAAAAGGTGATATACCCGATGGGTTCACCTTCCCCGTTATTTTAAAGCCCAGCAATGTTATTCTCTATAACCACCTATCTTTTGAGGGTAAGAATAAAATATATAAAATCGAAACGGCGCAAGAACTTAAATCCACCGTAGAAAGAATTATAGGCGGCGGATATGATGATATACTTATTATTCAGGATTTCATCCCCGGTGACGACAGTTGCCTATTTGATGCCGTTGCATACTGTGACAGCAATAAAAAGGTTACCCTTTTATCCTTTGCCCAGATAGGTCTTCAAGAGCACTCTAAAAATATGGTAGGTAACGCCGCAGTGCTTATAAACGGATATAATCAGTTTGGCGGCACCGAAGAAGTTTGCGAAAAACTTAAAAGTTTTCTTGAAACGGTAGGTTATCAGGGCTTTGCGGAATTTGACCTTAAATATGATAAGCGGGATGGAAAATTCAAGGTGCTTGAAATTAACGCCCGTCAAGGCAGGAGCAGTTATTATATCTGCCCCTTGGGATTTAACCCCGTTAAACTTTTAATTGATGACCTTATTGATAAAAAGGAAAAAGAATTCACTCTTTTAAAGGGTGAGATGCTTCTTTCATTTGTGCCGAAGGCCATTATAAGAAAATATGTTGTAAATGAAGAATATAAAAAGAAGGCCCTTTCCCTTTGGAAAAAAGGCCACGAAAATCCCCTTTGTTATAAAAAGGATAAAAATTTAAAGCGCCGCCTTTATTTATTTAAAAAGGCGATGCGCTACTTTAAGGAATATAAAAACGGTTACTGGAAGGTTGATTAATTAAATGTGCGGATTTATAGGGTTTACGGATAATCGTACCGCAGAAGAAAAAAAGATTATAGCCAAAAAAATGGCCGACCGTATAATTCACAGAGGTCCCGATAGCGAAGGTTACTTTACAGATAATAAGGTAGCCCTTGGTTTCCGTCGCCTTTCCATAGTGGATTTAGCGGGAGGCGACCAACCTATATTCAATGAAGACAAGAGCAAGGTTATCGTTTTTAACGGCGAAATATATAACCATAAAGAACTGCGCGCAGACCTTGAAAATAAGGGACATATCTTTAAAACCAACGCCGATACCGAAGCCATTCTTCACGGATTCGAAGAATACGGCAAAGATTTATTCCCTATGCTTCGAGGTATGTTCGCATTCGTTATATATGATAAAGAAACAGGCGAACTCACAGGTGCCCGCGACCCCTTCGGAATTAAACCCTTCTATTATTATAAAAAAGATGATAAATTTATGTTTGGCTCTGAAATTAAGGGTTTTCTTGACCATCCCGATTTTAATAAGCAGGTCAATAAAAAGGCCCTTAAAATGTATCTTGTTTTTCAATATTCCGTATTTAAAGAAACCTTCTTTAAAGATGTATATAAATTAACACCCGGTCACTATTTCACTTATAAAGACGGCGAGTTTAATACCGCTCCCTATTTTGAAGTTAAATATGAAAAGGAAGAAAAATCCTACGAAGAATATAAAGCCCTTATTAAAGATGCCCTCGAAAATTCGGTTAAGTACCATCAGATAACCGCCGATGTTGAGGTTGGCTCATATCTTTCGGGCGGTGTTGATTCTTCCTATGTTGTAAGCGTAGCCAAGCCCGATAAAACCTTTACGGTGGGATTTGATGTTAAAGGATTTGATGAAACCAAAATGGCTCACGATTTTTCTTCTCTTATGGGTATTAATAACTATGGGAAATACATTTCCAAAGAGGAATTTTTTGCGGCCCTTCCTAAAGTGCAGTATCATACCGATGAGCCCGAAGCAAATCTTTCTGCCGTTCCCCTTTTATTCCTTTCCAAACTTGCGCGGGAGCGGGTTAAGGTTGTGCTTTCGGGAGAAGGCAGCGATGAAATGTTTGGCGGATACAATGAGTATCCCGAAACCGCAGGCGTTAAAATTTATCTTTTACTGCCCGAATTTTTAAGAAAAGCTATGGCAGGTGTTGCCAAAAAGCTCCCCCATTTTCCAGGCAAAAATACCATTATCAAATATAGCAAACCTTTCTGCGAAAGATATCTCGGTCACGCACAGATTATGGATGAAGATGAGGCAAATCAAATCCTTTGCGATGAACTTAAAGATAATATGACCACAACCGAAGTTCTCGCCCCTTATTACGAAAAGGTTAAGGATAAGGATGATGTGCTTAAAAAGATGTATATCGATATGCATTTCTGGTTGCCGCAAGATATACTTCTTAAAGCCGATAAAATGACTATGGCAAACTCCATAGAACTTCGTGTGCCCTTCCTTGATAAAGAGGTTTGGAATGTAGCAAGAAAGGTGCCTACTAAATATCTCGTTAAGGGCATGAAAACAAAGGCAATTTTCCGCGATATTGCCGATGATAAAATGCCTCCCGAATGGTCAAAGAGAAGAAAACTCGGCTTCCCCGTTCCCTTCTCAAAATGGATAAGAGAGGAAGAATACTATAATCTTCTGAAAGTTGAATTTTCAAAGGACTGCGTTAATGAATTCTTTGACAAAGAGTTTATAAATAAACTCCTTGATGACCACTATGAAGGCAAGGCCAATAACGGTCGCAAACTTTATAATATTTACACCTTCCTTATTTGGTATAATGTTTATTTCGGAGAGAATATAAATGGGTAAACTTAAAAAATCCTCATTTTTAGAAGGCGCATTTATTGCTACCGCCTGTATCTTTATAAGCAAAATACTTGGAATTCTCTATGTTATCCCCTTCAATAAGATAATCGGTAGTGACGGTGGCGCTTTATACGGATACGCTTACAATATCTATAACATATTCTTAAACATATCAAGCGTAGGTATCCCCTTTGCAATATGCAAACTTGCAAGTGAATATCAGGCCCTTGGGGAAACCGATAAAAAGGCCCGTATGTATCGTTTGGGCACAACTATTATCACCGTATTTTCTATCGTTTCATTTTTGATATGCTTTATATTCGCCCGTCCTATTGCTACGCTTATTATAGGTGACATTGAGGGCGGAAACAGCATCAGCGATGTTGTTTTTGTTATAAGGAGCATATCATTTACCCTATTGATAGTTCCGATGCTCAGTATCAAAAGGGGTTATTTGCAGGGACATAAGTATATAAGCCAACCCTCCATAAGTCAGGTTATAGAACAACTTGTAAGAATTGTTGTAATACTGCTTGGTAGCGCATTTATTGTATATCTGCTTAAAGCCCCCGTTAAATATGCGGTGGGAATTTCGGTTCTTGCGGCGGGTATCGGCGGACTTGCTTCCTTTATTTATCTTTCGGTTTGCGTAAGAAAAAACCGCGCAGAACTGGGTATTGATAATAAAGTTCAAGATAAATCGAAGGATAAAGATATACTAAAAGCAATTATCGTATGCGCAGTTCCTTATATCATTATAAATATTGCGAATACACTCTATACTACCACCGATATGATTTTGGTTTTAAAAACCTTACCCAAACTTAATTTTACGGGCAAGGAAACCGAATTCGTAAGCAGTGTATTTACAACCTGGGGCACCAAATTCAACGCCATTATAACCGCAGTTTCAACAGGTCTTATTGTTAGTTTGATTCCCCATATTGTTTCAGATTTTACCAAAGGCGAGCACGAAAAAGTTAATACCAATTTCAATAAATGCCTTAAAATGATAATCTTGATTATTGCGCCTTTATCCCTTTTTATTTCCCTTATGTCTGATAGTTTCTGGACTGTTTTCTACGGCAAAAACCAGATGGGCGCATCTATTATAAAATTCTCAATTTTGGTTACGGTTTTTGACTGTCTTTATATGGTGCTGAACTCCGCTATGCAGAGTTTGAACCGCAAACAAATTATATATAAGAGCGTACTTTTAGGTCTTCTTGTTAATCTTGTTTTAGATGTTCCTTTAATGTACTTCTTCTCATATTTAGGTCTTAAAGCGTACCACGGGGCCATCACCGCAACACTTCTCGGATTTATCGTTTCAAACGCTTTAAGTCTTGGATATATTAAAAAGCATATGAATATTAACTTTACGGAAACTTTAAAGATACTTCCCAGATTTTTAATTTCCGTTATGGTGCTTATTGGTCTTGGCATCGTATTTAATATGATATTACCCACCGATAGTTCTTCCCGTATTATGCAGATAGTAAATATTGCGGTTTCGGGAATAGTTTGCGGCGGCGTATATCTCTTAATAAATCTAAAAGAACTAAAAACCGTTCTACCTGAAAAACTACTTAAAAAATTACATTTAGGATAGAGCAGATAAAGAAGGTATCAATTTGGAGTTTTTAAGAAGAACTTGGGCGGAGATAGACATTTCCGCTCTCAAACACAACTTCGAAATTTTAAAAAACGCATCACAAAATAGTGAACTCACCTGCGTAGTTAAAGCCAACGCTTACGGACACAGTGATAATATCGTTGTCCCCGCCCTTGATAAAGCGGGGTGCGACCGATTCGCCGTTTCCAACATAGAAGAAGCCATTCATATCAGAAGTTTAGGCGTTGACAAACCGATTCTGATTTTGGGTTATACCCCCGTTTCTTTAGCGGAAGTGCTTTCAAAATACGATATTTCCCAATGCGTTTTTTCATCTGATTACGCGAAGGAACTTTCCCTTGCGGCGCAAGAAAAGGGTGTCTTTATTAAGATACATATTAAACTCGATACCGGTATGGGCCGCCTTGGTTTTAACTGCAGAAACCAAGAACTTTCGGAAATTGATTCTGCAATTGATTCGGCAAAACTACCAAATCTCCAACTTGAAGGAATTTTCACCCATTTTGCATTTTCTGACAGAAGCGATGAGGAAGAAGATGGATTTACCGACTCGCAATATGCCCGTTTCTATAAAGCGGTAGAGATTATGAAATCGGCAGGACTTAATCCAAAAGTTTGCCACTGCCGTAATTCCGCCGCCATTTTAAAAGATTCTGATAAGGAATTCGATTCAAGCAGAGCCGGTATATGCCTTTACGGCCTTACCCCCTCTACCTCTCTTAATCTTAAGGAAGACCTGATTCCCGTTATGACCTTTAAATCGGTTATTTCTATGGTTAAAAAAATCGAAAAAGGCGATACCGTAAGTTATGGAAGAACATTTAAAGCGGATAAGGATATGACAATTGCCACCGTAAGCGCCGGTTATGCCGACGGATATCCCCGCCTGCTTTCAAATAAGGGATATGTGCTTATAAACGGTCAAAAAGCAAATATTTTGGGCCGAATTTGTATGGACCAATTTATCGTTGATGTAAGCGATATCGACGATGTTTCTACCGATACCGAAGTAATACTTTTCGGCAAAGAATTACACGTAGAAGAAATTGCCGCGCTTTGCAACACCATAAATTATGAAATAATTTGCGGTATTTCTCCGAGAGTTCCGAGAATAGAAATTAATAATTAAACCTATGGGCGAAGTATGTCTTCGCCCATTTTTAAAAGGAGTAGTTATGAAAAAATATATACTCACCCTTGATGAAGGCACCACCAGTGCCAGAGCGATAATATTTGATAAATCAGGTAATATTATTTCGGTGGCTCAAAATGAGTTTACTCAAATTTACCCTGCCCCTTCCTTTGTTGAGCACGATGCTACCGAAATCTTATCCGCTCAATATTCTTGCGCTACGCAAGCCATAATCAGAGCGGGTATAAATCCTAAAGAAATTGCCGCAGTAGGCATAACGAATCAAAGAGAGACCACTGTTCTTTGGGATAAAAATACAGGGGAGCCCGTTTATAACGCTATCGTTTGGCAATGTCGAAGAACTGCAGATATATGCGAGGATTTGAAAAAAAGAGGCCTTTCGGACTATATAACCGAAACCACGGGTCTAAAACCCGATGCATATTTTAGCGCCACCAAAATCAAATGGATACTCGATAATATAGAGGGCGTAAAAGAAAGGGCGAAAAAAGGCGAAATCCTTTTTGGCACCATTGATACCTGGCTGATGTGGAAATTATCGGGCGGCAAAATTCACGCCACCGATTACACCAACGCTTCCCGCACAATGCTTTATGATATCCATAATTTGCGGTGGGATGACCATCTTTTAGAAGAACTTGAAATTCCCAAAAGCATTTTACCCAAAGTTTACCCCAGCGGTTACAACTACGGCGATATTGATATTATGGGCGAACAGTTACCCGTTTGCAGTGTTGCCGGTGACCAACAAGCCGCACTTTTCGGTCAAAAATGCTTTAGCGCGGGTGATATAAAAAATACCTACGGCACAGGATGTTTCCTTCTTATGAATACGGGAAACCGCGCGGTTAAAAGTCAGAACGGGCTTGTTACAACCATTGCCGCAACTCTTGAAGGGGAAGATATAGAATATGCTCTTGAAGGCAGTGTTTTCATAGGCGGCGCGGTAGTGCAATGGCTCCGCGATGAACTGGGACTTATTAAAAGCGCCCCCGAAAGCGAGGAGGCGGCAAGCAAAGTGCCCTCAAGTGATGGGGTTTACATTGTACCCGCCTTTGCGGGACTCGGAGCGCCGTATTGGGATATGTATGCCAAAGGCACCGTATTAGGTTTAACGCGGGGCAGCAACCAAAATCATATTATAAGAGCCGCTCTCGAATCCATCGCTTATCAGACCAACGATTTAATCAGCGCGATGTTGGGAGATTCCAATATCCCCATAAGAAAACTCAAAGCCGACGGCGGCGCATCAAAAAATAATCTTTTAATGCAATTTCAGGCCGATATTTCAAATTTATTTGTTTCGGTGCCCGAAAGCGCCGAAGCTACCGCCCTTGGCGTTTGCTATCTGGCATCTCTTACCTGCGGTCTTATTAAGGATAGAAATGAAATTTTAAATAACTCAAAAAATATTAAAAATTTCTCACCCACATTCACAGAAAATGAGCGGAACAAACTTATAAACGGTTGGCAAAGAGCCGTTAAGGCAACCAGAGAATTCACAAAAGGAGAATAATAATGACCTACGAAATTAAAAATTTCAGCGTTGTTTCCAGTGATAAAATACATACCCTCAAAGGCAAACTTTATGTGCCCAACGGCGAAATCAAGGGGCTTTTCCATCTTGTTCACGGTATGACTGAACATATCGGGCGATACGCACTGCTTTTTGAAATTATGGCGGAGAATGGATATTTATGCTTGGCTTATGACCATTTAGGTCACGGCTTAACAGCTCAAAATGATGATGAACTCGGATTTATTGCAAATAAAGATGGATATGATTATCTCTGCCGCGATGTTGCCGTTTTCAGTGACGAAGTAAGAAACCTTTATCCCGATAAACCCTATATTCTGATGGGACACAGTATGGGTTCATTTATCGTTCGTATTGCGGCGCAAAAATACATAAAAAACATTGATAAACTCATAATTTGCGGTACTGCAGGCAGCAACCCTGCGGCTCCCGCGGGACTGATGTTAACTAAAATTATAGGCGCGATAAAAGGCGAAAAACACCGCTCGGAATTTATATATAATATGGCCTTTGGAGGATATAACCAACGTTTTGACGGTAATTCTCCGTATGAATGGCTAACCAAGGACAAAAGCATAAAGGATAAATACGCCAAGGATAAATTCTGCACTTTTAAGTTTACCGTATCGGCTATGGGTGACCTTATGCGACTTATTATGGATTGTAATTCTAATGAGTGGTATAAGAAGTTAGATTCGGAAATTCCTATCTTTCTTATTGCAGGTTGCGATGACCCCGTTGGTAATTACGGCGAAGGTGTTAAATCGGTTTATAATAAACTCCTTTCCACAAATCATAATGCGAAACTTAAACTCTATCCCGATTGCCGTCACGAAATTTTAAATGATAGTTGCAAGGGAGAAGTGATAGACGATATTTTAGAGTTTTTGAATAAATAAATTGACTGTTTTTACCCATACTATTGTGGGTGAAAACAATGAAAAGAAAAACAAAAACCGTTTTTAAAACTGCGCTTACCGTATTTTTCAGTTTTGTAATATTTGCATCATTCATATTGGGATATTTATATATTAATGTGAAAAGCGAAATCAGAAAATCCGAGGTGAAGGCGCAGGAGGACCGCATACCTTATGAAGAAGTGTCCCCAAAAAGCAAAGGGATACTCCTTCATTTTGAAAGCGGGAATTATATACTTATGTATCTCGATTTCAAGCAAAAGGCAATTTATTTAGCCGACCTTGAATCCGATCCCGAAAACGCCGATAAATACGGTTTCCCGACCAATCATAATATTGACGTTACCTCTGAAGCGGTGCGAGTTGCGGTGGATATTTCGGGCGGTGTTGAACTGACCGTTAACGATACCTCTATGCGATATACGGGCACTCAGATAAATGACCTTCTCGCCTATTCCACCGATATTTCAGATCTTCGCAGACAAATAATTTTATCCTTTTTCGAAAATATTGCGGATAATGGAATCACCAGAGATGAACTTATAAATATTTTTGAAAATTCCCATACCGATCTTACCGTTCCTGACTATTATAAATGGCCTTCACATCTTGAAACTATGAGTATGAGAGTTTTCTTTGTCAACTGATTTCACATAATATTATTATGCAAAATTGCCGACTAACCACTGTGTCTAAAAGTTTTGACTTAATTTTATTAAGTTTTTCTTGTAATTTATTAATTTTTTTAAGATTTTTGCCGTTTTTATATTTTAATTTAAGGATTTTCCCCGCCCCGATTGACAAATCGGGGTAATTTATTTATAATTATGGTAATTTATTTTTATTTTAAGGTGTGATATTTTTGAACAATATAAGCGAATTGTTCGGCAGTAAGGTGTTTAACGACTCGGTTATGAAAGAGCGTTTACCCGAAGATACATATAAAAAACTCCGCGAGGCAGTGGATTTGGGTAAAGGTATTGACCGCAGCGTTGCCGATACCGTTGCAAATGCTATGAAGGATTGGGCCATAGAAAAGGGGGCTACCCATTTTTCTCATTGGTTCCAACCTATGACAGGTATCACCGCAGAAAAGCACGATAGTTTTATTGCTCCTACTGATGATGGGCATATAATAATGGAATTTTCGGGTAAGGAACTCATTAAGGGCGAGCCCGATGCCTCTTCCTTCCCTTCAGGCGGTCTTCGCGCCACCTTTGAAGCGAGAGGTTATACCGCTTGGGACCCAAGTTCCTTTGCCTTCGTTAAGAATAATACCCTTTGTATCCCTACCGCCTTTTGTTCCTACGGCGGCGAGGCCCTCGACCAGAAAACTCCTCTGCTTCGCAGTATGGATGCCATAAATAAACAAGCGCTTCGCCTTGTGAAACTTTTGGGACTTACGGATGTTGAGCATATTGATGTTAATTTAGGACCCGAGCAGGAATATTTCCTTATAGATAAAGAACTTTTCGGCAAACGTCCCGACCTTATGTTCTGCGGAAGAACACTTCTTGGCGCAAAACCGCCGAAGGGTCAGGAAATGAACGATCATTATTTCGGTGTTATAAAGCCACGCGTTGCCGCATTTATGCGCGAACTTGATGAGGAACTCTGGAAACTCGGCGTGCTTGCCAAAACCGAACATAATGAGGCCGCTCCCGCTCAGCACGAACTTGCCCCCGTATTTACAACGGCCAATATAGCCGCCGACCATAATCAGCTCACTATGGAAATGATGAAGAAGGTGGCAGATCGTCACGGTCTTGTTTGTCTTTTGCACGAAAAACCCTTTGACGGCGTAAACGGCTCAGGCAAACACGATAACTGGTCCCTTTCCACAAATACGGGCATTAATCTCTTTAAGCCCGGAAAAAATCCGAGCGAAAACAAGGTGTTTTTACTATGTCTTGCGGCAGTTATGAAAGCGGTGGACAAGCATCAGGATTTACTCCGCATTGCCATTGCCTCTGCGGGTAACGACCACCGCCTCGGCGCAGATGAGGCGCCTCCTGCCATAGTATCAATGTATTTAGGTGAAGAACTTACCAATATTCTTTACGATATTGAAAACGGCGTTCATCACGATGATTCAAAGCGCATTAAAATGACGGTAGGTACCGAGACCATCCCCTATATCCGCAAGGATAATACGGATAGAAATCGCACCTCCCCCTTCGCATTTACGGGCAATAAATTCGAGTTCCGTATGCTTGGCTCCTCGGCTTCAATTTCCGAAACTAATATTATGATAAACACTATGGTAGCCGATGTTTTCGAAGAGTTTGCCGACTGCCTCGAAAATGCCGAAAACCGCGATGAAGAAATCACCGCCATTATAAGAGAGACCGTTAAAAACCATAAACGCATCCTCTTTGACGGTGACGGATATTCTAAAGAATGGGAAAAAGAGGCAGAAAATCGCGGCCTTTTGAATCTTCGCAGTACCGTTGATGCCATTCCCCTTTTGAGTACAAATGAAAATATCGCTATGTTTGAGCATCACGGCGTTTTAAACCGCACGGAAATCAACTGCCGCAGCGATATCGCTCTTGAAAACTACTGCAAAATTCTTCATATTGAGGCGCTTACCCTTATCGAGATGGTAAAAAGGGACATCATTCCTTCCGTTAGCCGTTATATTTCAGCCCTTTGCGATGAAGTGAACAAAATGGCGTGGGCAGGAATTAAAGGCAAATGTATCGAAACGGATATTGCGAAATCGCTTACCGCTAACAATAGAAATATTTATAAGTTCGTAGATGAACTTGAAAAGGCGGTAGAAAAAGCCGTTTCTGCTAAAGAACTTTTGGAAAGCGCCAAGATATACCACGATGAAGTTTTATTCCTTATGGAAAATATCAGAAAATGCGCCGATGAATGTGAAACCGTGACTTCAAGAGAATATTGGCCATATCCCAGCTACGGCGACTTACTTTTCAAAATCTAAATTAAAAAACGCGTTGAGTAATTCTCAACGCGTTTTATTTTATATGATACCTGTTATAAATATTTCTATTCCTATGATTATAAGAATAATTCCGCCAAAAATCTGAGCTCTACCCGAAAGCGCTGTACCGCATTTTTTACCGATTATAATACCAATATAACAAATTATAAAGGTTACTGCTGCGATTATAAGAGAGCAAATAATAGCGCTTACAGCATTATATTTTTCAATATTAAACCCAACAGATAATGCATCTATCGAGGTGGCTATTCCTTGCACAATGAGAGCGCCGAAACCAAGCGCCGTACACTCCTCTTCCTCGCACCCTCTGACACTATCATAAATCATTTTAACGCCGATAAACAAGAGAAGTGCCAAAGCAATATATGGAATAAATTTTTCGGCCGCTTTAAATTTTTCGACGATAGTATGAACACAAATCCAACCAAGCATTGGCATAAAGGCCTGCAGAAAAGCGAACATACCTGCAACAATACACATTTTAGGACGTTTCATTGATGGCTCATTGAGTCCATTAGCCATAGAAACCGAAAATGCATCCATAGCAAGACCTACGCCTAAAAGAATACTGCTAAAAAAGAACTGAAAGCCCAGTTGCAAGGTAATTAATCCTCCTTAAGCGAAACCGTTTCTCCGCCCTTAACGCAAACTGGTTTAAGTGGGCTATATGGGGTTTCTCTCATTTCAAACCAAACATCAATAGTGGTTGGGTTATAAACTAAACTATGGTCCATTGAAAATTCAAGAGAACGGAATGCCTCGATATATCTATAAATTTCTATATTGGTAGCATACCAAATATCATCATTGCCCGAAAGCATTTCGCATACTTTTTCAATATGCTCCCAATTATTATTGCGGCCAAACTCATATGCATGGCCCCAAATATAGAATAATAAACCATCGTTATTTCCTAAACCTATTCTATGCATATCACGCTTTAAAAAGTCATCAATTAAATCAAATATATTGGGGCTATCGTGATGACAGGTAGGTTTAAGTTTTAACCACTCGGTAGGAATATTAAAATTGTTAGAATGATTTATGGTACGGGCATAATAAATTCCCGCCGCCTTTAAAAGTTCTACAGTGCGGTCACTTGTAGTGCCGTAAGGATATGCAAGGCCGCGAATTATAGTGCCTGTGAGTTCTTCTAAGCGGCGCCTATCCTCCATAATCTCATATAAAGCCAAATCATCTGAAAGTTTTTCAAGGAAGGGGTGATTAAGGCCGTGACAAGCAAGTTCGTGACCGTCTTTAAGATACAAATCCTTGATAACCTCTGCTGATAGATGGGCGGCATTGGAAGAAAAAAGGTTACTATTTACATTAAAAGTTCCCTTCAAGCCATACTTATTAAACATTTCAACAAGGCGGATATCTTCAACCACACCATCATCGTAACTGAAAGTTAGGGCTTTGGGTTTGCCATC
>JAZNFF010000101.1:0-26790 GCA_045588995.1 Acutalibacteraceae bacterium | reverse complement strand
TCTTCCACCTCTTGTTTCATGGCAATTTCCGTAAGGTTGGCTACATTTATTTCGCCTTTAAGTTTTCCGTAAATTCCGCAGTCACTATTTAAATCAATATCGGCTATTGAATCAAAGGTGAATTTTCCTTTAAGTTCCCCCGGAGCGCCCGCGGCGCCGCGACTTACCGAGACTATCTGGGCATTAACCATCTCGCCTCTTTCAACTGTTAAAAGGGTATCGGTATCATCATCGCAGATGCCGTGACCGAGGCCGCAAACTATATTAGTAGAGGGGCTATAAAAGGTCAAAGTACCGATTCCCGCGGAACTATCTCTTACCCAAACTCCCAGTCGCCAAAGTCCGTCATCATTGGATTTTTGCGGTTTGACATTTATATTGACTATTCTGCCCTTACGGGAAATTTTGAATTTTAAAGGTTTTCCGCCGCTTGATTCCACCAAGTAGGATAAATCTTCATTACAGGTAATTTTCTCACCATTAACGCTTTCAATATAATCCCCTATCTTTATTCCTGCCTCTTTGGCGGGATTTAAGGTGCCGTTATCGGTATTTATATCGGTTAAATCTATAACGAGAACGCCTTCGGTATAAATTTTCATACCAAAGGGTGTACCGAGGACGGCGGCATACATATCATCCACCACCTGAACATCCGCCGAAGAAAAAGGTATGACACCGAAAATTTTAAGGTCTACCTTAAAGGTTTCGCCCACATTGTATGTTTGGGAATCCACCGCCGAGGTATTATTGAAAATTGCCTTAACGGGCACCGTAGTATCAAGTTCTAAAATTTCACCTTTATTTATTCTATACGAATCGGAAACCTGACCGCTCACCATATAAATAAGGGTGAAAACGGCGCAATCAAATAATAAAAAAACGAAAAACAAAAACTTTACCGTTCCTCTTAAAAATTTCATTTTATTTTTTCCTTTCATTTAACATTCATATTTTTAATTTTCCCTTAAACCGAAACTTTAAAATAGGAAAAAATTAAAAAAAACAAAAGGACACCCGACGGTCCTTAAAAAAGACCGTCAGGTGTCCCCTATTTTAATTTAAAATTATTCGCCTTGCGGGAAGTCGAACACTCCGCCTTCGGTTTCTTCCTCGGTTTCCTGTTCTACCATAGTATAACTCGATTCGCTTACATTAGCACCGAGTTTTATTTTAACTTCCTTTACATTTCCGCCAATAGATTTAACCGTAAGGGCTACAGTATCGCCCGCCTTACTATCCTCGATAATATCAAGAACGATATCATCGCAGGTAATCTCAATACCGTTTATATGGGTAATAAGATCACCCTTTACGAGTTTTCCGTGGGCATCAGCAGTTTCGCTCACGGTTACAACATAGATTCCGGTAGTATCAAAATTATTGATTTCGGCATACACTGAGGAAATTTCCGTATAGGTAATTCCGAGTTTTGCTCTATCGGTAACTTTGCCGTTTTTAATGAGTTGGTCTGCAACCCGTTTAACAGTTACTGTGGGAATTGCAAATCCAACGGAATCATATTCATCCCCCGTCATTTTAGAAGAGGTGATTCCCACTACCTGCCCATACATATTAAGAAGCGCGCCGCCTGAAGAACCGGGATTTATGGCGCTATCGGTCTGAATTAAACTTGAAGAATAATTGGTAGCGCCCGTTACTCTGCGTTTCGTAAGAGAAACAATACCCTCGGTAATACAGTTTGGCTCCATAGCCCCGTTGGGACGGCCGATTGCTACAGTTGGCTCACCGTAAACAAGTTCTTTTGAATTGCCGAAAACCGCAGGTTTAAGGTCCTTTGTATTTTTAAGTTTTAATATGGCAATATCGCTAACCGTATCCCCTGCCACATAGGTGGCTTCTCTTTCGCTGCCATCATAAAGGTAAACCTTGAATTTGGCAGATGTGATACCGTCATAAATATGGTCATTGGTTATAATATAACCTTCTTTTGAGTAGATAACGCCCGAGGCATCTTTAACCGTAGATTTATTATACGCTCTGATACCAACAATGCTCTCATTTACCGCATTATATATTTCGGTGGCGCTCATACCTTCTTTATCCTTGGGTTTTGAAACAAGATCAAGTTGAACGGTGCTGCTATAATACCTGCCGCCAACACTGTTTTTACCCATAAAATAACCAACCGCAGTACCTGAAGAAAGGGCGATTACAAGAGCCATAATCAAGGCAAAAATGCGAAGTCCCCTTTTTTCTTTCTTATAATCATTTTCAGGCGTTATTTCGGTATAATTCACACTATTAAATGAAGATTCATCATTGAAGGTATCGGAATTAAAGGAAGTATCATCATTTAAGGTGGGCTCCTCAAATTCGCCCGTTTCTGCATTTGCCTCTTCATTTACGACCTCAACTTCGGGCTCCGCTTGGAAATCCTTAACCTCTTCTGCCGAAGGGTTTACTTTCTCTTCAGATTCAAACTCTTTGTTTTCAAATTCGTTCATAAATACTCCTGTTTTTTTAGTTTATACGAGCGGCAAGGTCACCTCAAACAAGGTGAATTCGTTTTCAACACTTGAAACCGATATTGTACCGCCGTGGTTTTTAACAATGGTTTTAACTATATAAAGTCCAAGTCCCGTACTCTTTTTATTGGCAGAACGGGATTTATCCACCTTATAAAAGCGTTCAAACAGATACGGTAGGTCATTTTGCGGAATTCCCTTGCCCGTATTTTTTATACTGAATGTTAACTTTTTACCATCTGCTTTAGAGGCGAACTCTATTTCGCCGCCTTTTTCGGTAAATTTAACCGCATTATCAACAAGATTATATATAACCCGATAAATCAAATCTTTATCGGCGTTAAGGGTTGCACTATTAATTTTATCCAGACCTTTTATCTCGAAATTGCCTTCAACGATTCTTCGCTCTTGGGATAAAACCACAGATAAAAGCAACTCTTTAAAATCAAACTTTTCTTTTTTAAGTGAAACCGAACCCGATTCAAGCTGAGAAATACTGAGCATTGACTGGACCATTCTGGAAAGGCGGTTTACCTCTTCGGAAACGATACCAAGATAATGCTTTTGTTTTTCGGGTTCTATGGTGCCGTCAATAATTCCATCTATAAAACCGCCGATGGTAGTCATTGGGGTTTTAAGCTCATGGGAAATATCGGCAACGAAACTTTTTCGCATCTCTTCAAGTCGGGAAAGAGAATTGGTCATTTGATTAAAAGAAACCGCCAATCGACCGATTTCATCATCACTGGTTACGGGAATTCTTTTAGAGAAATCGCCCTTGGCCATGGCCTTTGCCGCATCCGACATTTGTTTTAAAGGTTTGGTCATACGATAGGTTATAACATAAATGGCTATAAACATAACCGTAATAGGAAATACGGCGGATAACATATAAAGCCGCGTCATCTTAGACATAAGGGTATCAACATCCGCAGTTGAAGATGCAGATACAACATAACCTATAAATTTATCGGACGTATCGCCAAGAATTCTTACTGCGTAATAATGATTATCGCCATAAATATTAAGATTATCGAAACCCGTTTTTGTTTCATTGGCAACATCAAAAAGCTGTTCTTCGGGAACCGTTATTCCTATATGCTCACAATTGCTTTCTATACCCGATTCACTGCATCCGCAGATGTTAACAACGCCGTTTTTATCAAGAAAGAAAACATCAACCTCGGATACATTGGCAATATTCTGCGCGATAAAAAAGGGAATATCCTCCTGTGTTTCGCCGCTTTCGAGTCCGTTATATGTGAAATTGGCAACCGAATCGCAACTTTTTTTAAGAGTTTCGTACTTCATATCTGCAAGATAATCGTTGAAAATGACGGTCAAGATAACCATCATTACTCCCAAACTCATAAGAATGGCTACGGCGGTTGTGATAAAATATTTATTAAATATACGCTGACGCATTATTTAACCTCAAACTTATATCCAACGCCCCAAACGGTTTTAAGGGACCATTCATCCGATATATTTTCAAGTTTTTCACGAATTCTTTTAATATGAACATCCACCGTTCTCGAATCCCCGTAATAATCAAAACCCCATACTTCATCAAGAAGTTGGTCGCGGGTATAAACGCGGTTAGGATTACTTGCAAGATGATAAACAAGTTCCAACTCTTTAGGCGGAGTATCGATGGATTTTCCATCTACAATCAACTCATAATTCGTGAGATTAATGGTGAGTTTATCATATTTAACCTGCTTTATATCGCGGTTTTTATCGCTCTCTGCAGAACGGCGAAGCACTGCCTTAATGCGCGCAATTACCTCTTTTGTATCAAAAGGTTTGCTGATATAATCATCGGCGCCCAATTCAAGCCCCAATATTTTATCAAATGTTTCGCCCTTGGCGGTAAGCATAATAATGGGGGTGCTTGATTTTTTTCTTATTTCCCTGCAAACCTGCCATCCATCAAGAATGGGCAGCATTATATCAAGTAAAATAAGGTCTGGCCCGTAACTTTCGCTCTGCCTTACCGCGCTTCCTCCATCGTTTACAACAAGAGTTTCAAATCCATCTTTCTCAAGATATATACGAAGTAATTCGCAGATATTAACATCATCATCGACTATGAGGATTTTTTGACGACTCATTTTTTTACTCCTTTATTATGTATGATATAAATATACTATCATAATAATATTACCAAAATATGAATATTTTTAATATATTGTATCACATTATCGGGAAATTTGAAAGAATATATTAAAATTTGTCGAAAAAGCATTAAAAAAACCGCCCTTATGGGCGGTTTAATTAAGCAAAATTATTCTGCTGCTTCTTCGGCTGCAGGTGCTTCTGCTGCTTCAGCTTCCTTCATCTTTGCGAAACACTCACTGCAATATACAGGACGGTCGTCGCGAGGAATAAAGGGAACGCGAGCAACACCGCCGCATGCATCACAAGTTGCCTCGTGCATTTCTCTGGGTGCCTTTCCTGCGTTCTTACGCTTGTCACGGCAAGGTTTGCAACGCTGGGGCTCATTTACGAATCCTTTGGACTCATAAAACTCCTGCTCTCTTGCAGTGAAAACGAATTCTTCGCCGCAATCTTTGCAAACTAAAGTCTTGTCTTCAAACATTTTTTGTACCTCTCTCTTGTTGGTTAAAATTGCCCGATTTTTTCGGGTTTATCTCTGAATGCGATACCGCATTTTACAGACCTTTTAATTTACTGCGGATTCTGCTTATGGCATTATCAAAAGATTTTTGAGATATACCAAGCTTTTTTGCAGCTTCCTTATAACTGCCGCCCGATAAATATTCACCTAAAACCTTATATTCCAGATCCGAAAGAATCACCTTAAGTTTAACACTTAACAAATCATAACTTTCTTTATCAATAACCAGTTTTTCAGGGCTTTCACTGCCCTCAACCTCAATATTATCAATTGAAGTTATGAGTTTACTGGGGATTCTTTTCTTTACTGAAAACGCCTTGGCATAATCACCGATGGCACGATTTATACAAAGTTTAACGAATGTTGAAAAAGAAGCTTTTTCACCGTTATAGGAACGGGCAGCGGCAAACACCGCCATTCTTCCCTCCTGAACCAAATCTTCTTTATCAATCTCGCCAAACCTCACAGCCACCGCCTTTATAAAAGGCATATAGCGGTTAATCAGCGTTTGAAGACATTCATATTTGCCATCTTTGACAAGACTTGACAGCTCATCATCAGACAAAACACTATATCTTTCGGTAAAAAAATCGTTCATTGGTTCACCAACAGGTTATAATTGACAATCATTGTACATATAATACAATACTTAAAAACAAATGTCAAGAAAAATTATTAATATTATAAGAATTTACAAATTTTGATAAAATTTACACTTTTTTAACAATTTTCTTATTTATTAAGAATATTGACTTTGGCGCGGAAAAGTTATACAATTATATATAGCAAATATTGGGAGGACTTTTATGTACGAAGAAATTTATAACTTATGGTGTGAAAAAGCTACCGACGACACTTCCCTTGTAAAAGAACTTGAAAAAATTAAGGGTGACAGTGAGGCCATTTCCGATGCTTTTTATTGTGACCTTGAGTTCGGTACTGCGGGTCTTCGCGGCGTTATAGGCGCGGGCACCAACCGAATGAACATATATACCGTAGGCAAGGCTTCTCAAGGACTTGCCGCCTATGTTAATTCCAGAACTGACAAGGGCAGTATTGCCATTGCATACGATAGCCGTATTAAATCCGAAGATTTTGCCAAAACCGCGGCAGAAATCTTTGCCGCCAACGGAATCAAGGTTTATATTTACAGCGAACTTATGCCCACCCCCATGCTTTCCTATGCGGTAAGGCATCTTAATTGTGATGCAGGTGTAGTTGTTACGGCCAGTCATAACCCCGCTAAATACAATGGTTACAAAGCATATGATGAAACCGGCTGTCAGTTAGGCCCCGAAGCTGCAGATTATGTAATGTCTATTATGAATAGCATTGATATTTTCGAGGACGTTAAAAAGATGGATTTCGAAGAAGGCCTTAAAAGCGGAATCATCGAATTTATCGGCGAAGATTTAATAAACAGTTATCTTGATGAAGTGGAAAAAGCAAGAGTTTCTACCGATATCGATTTATCGGGACTTAAGGTTATTTTCACCCCGCTTCACGGCGCGGGTAATATGCCCGTTAGAAGAATTCTTGACCGTATAGGCATTACCGATGTTACGGTTGTTCCGTCTCAAGAAATGCCCGATGGCAACTTCCCCACCGTTCCCTTCCCCAACCCCGAATTCAGACAGGCATTTGAAGAATCTCTTAAGATTGCCGAAACCTCAAATCCTGACCTTTTACTCGCCACCGACCCTGACTGTGACCGCGTTGGTATTGCGGTTAATATAGATGGTGAATATAAACTTCTTACGGGTAACGATGTGGGCGTTCTTCTTCTTGACTATATGCTATCCCGCAAGAAAGAAATGGGCACTTTAGCCGAAAAACCCATAGCAGTAAAATCCATTGTTTCTACCGACCTTTGCAAAAAGGTTGCAGAAGAATACGGATGCCAGATGATAGATGTTCTCACAGGTTTCAAATTTATCGGCGAACAGATAACCGCACTTGAAAAGGTTGGTGAAACCGATAGATATATCCTCGGTTTTGAGGAAAGTTACGGCTATCTTGCAGGAGATTTCGCAAGGGATAAGGATGCAGTTGTTGCATCAATGCTTATCTGTGAAATGACTGCCTACTATAAAACCAAAAACCTAACCCTTATCGATGTTCTTGACAGCATCTATAAAAAGCACGGATATTTCTACTGTATGCAGAAGAGTTTCACCTGTGAAGGACAGACGGGTATGGAAAAAATCAAAGGCCTTATGACCTCTCTTCGCGAAAATTCACCTAAAGAAATTGCGGGAAGCCCCGTTATTCTCATTAAGGATTTTGGCTCACAAAAGAGCATAGATACGGTAAACGGCAAAGAAACCGCCATCGACCTTCCCAAATCCAATGTTATCGGATTCTATCTTGCGGATGAAAGTTATCTTATCGTTCGTCCTTCGGGAACAGAGCCCAAGATTAAGATTTATGCCAGTGCCGTAGGAAAGGATAGCACTCTTGCAGATAAGCGAAGAGGCGAACTTGAAAAAGCAGGTACCGAACTTTTAGGTTTCTAATTTAATAAAAATTTAAGCCAAGGCGATAACGCCTTGGCCGTTTTGTTTTAATATTTTTCTAAAAATGTATGGGTTTCGCCGCTATCTGCATCGCGCCAACCCGGCATAGTTGCCATATTTACATTATGCAAACTTCTGAATACATTATCATCTACATTTGGATTGGTTTTCTTAATTTCTTTTATAAGCGCTTTGATTTCCTTGCGTTTGGAAAGTTCTTCCAATTCTTCACTTTCCGCCGTAAATTTACAAGCACACTGCAAAAACTTAAGCCCATTATAATTTGCCCAATTTATAATATCCTTTTCCTTCACTTTATAAAGGGGGCGGATAAGTTCCATACCCTCAAAATTGGTGCTATGAAGTTTGGGAAGCATAGTTTTGATTTCCGATGAATACATCATACTCATAAGAAGAGTTTCAATAACATCATCAAAATGGTGACCAAGGGCAATTTTATTGCAACCGAGAGATTTGGCTTTTGCATAAAGCGCTCCCCTGCGCATTCGAGCGCAAAGGTAACAGGGAGAACCCCCTGCGCCATAAGCAACGTCAAAAATATCACTTTCGAATATTTCGGCATCAATTCCCATTGTTGCAAGGTTTTCTTCTATAAGTTTTCTGTTTGGCTCGGCGTAACCGGGGTCCATAACGATAAATTTAAGGTTAAAAGGAACCTCGCTATGCTTATGAAGTTCTTGCATACATTTCGCAAGAATCATAGAATCTTTACCGCCTGAAATACAAACTGCAATATTATCATTTTCTTTTATAAGTTCATACTCTTTAACCGCGCACACAAAGTTATTCCAGATAACTTTGCGATAGCGCTTAATTATACTGCGCTCAATTTCGGTCTGCTTTGAAAGTTCTCTTTTGATTTTTATCACCACTTATAAGATAAATTAAAATCACTGCACCTATACATTATAGATGCAGTGATTATTTTTTGCAATATTTTTATGCTTTTTTAGCAGTAGCAAATTTTAGAACAACCAGGGTTCCGATAGTTAAAGCAACGCCTATGGGAAGAACTATCATCCAATTGCTTACAAAACCTGCAATTATATATGTAACGAAGGATATACCCGCAACGGTTAGTGAATACGGAAGCTGGGTTGAAACGTGGTTAATGTGGTTACACTGAGCACCCGCCGAAGACATAATGGTTGTATCAGAGATGGGTGAGCAATGGTCACCGCAAACTGCGCCTGCAAGGCAAGCCGACATACCGATAGTACCAAGAGCGCTGCCTACGGGGAAGATTGCAAGAACGATGGGAATAAGAATTCCGAAGGTTCCCCAAGAAGTACCCGTTGCGAAAGAAATTCCGCAAGCTACGAGGAAGATAATTGCGGGCAAGAAGTTCTGCAATCCGCCAACATCTGCAAGGGCATTTTCAACAAAGGTTGCAGATTCTAAAAGACCTGTCATATTTTTAAGAGAGGTAGCAAGAGTCAAGATAAGGATAGCGGGTACCATTGCCTTAAAGCCCTTAGGAATAGAAGCCATTGCCTGTTTGAAGGTAATAAGGCGTCTTGCAATAAAGTAAATAATAACTACCACAAGAGCAACAAGTCCACCCCAAGGAAGAGCAACGGTAGCATCAGTATTACCGAAAGCATCTGCAAAGCTGAGTCCACCGGTCTGACCTACATAATATAGGGCATAGACACAAACTGCGATAAGAACGAGTATGGGGAAAACAAGGTCGATAACCTTTGCGTGAGATTTATCGAGAACTTCTTCCTCATCATATTCTACTTCGTCTTCATCCTTAACTTCACCGCCGAAGGTAAATAAGTCGCCCTTAGCAGCATTCGTCTCGTGAAGGCGCATAGGACCGAAGTCAAACTTCATAAGAGTAATGGCAATAATGAAAACGAAGGTTAAAAGTGAATAGAAATTATAAGGAATTGCCTGAATAAAGAGTGATAGACCGTCCTGACCTTCAGGAACATACTCTGAAACCGCTGCCGCCCAAGAAGAAATAGGAGCTATCATACAAATAGGCGCTGCAGTAGCGTCAATAAGATAAGAAAGCTTTGCGCGGGAAATCTTGGCTTCATCGGTTACGGGACGCATAACTGCGCCAACGGTTAAGCAGTTAAAATAGTCATCGATAAAGATAAGGATACCGAAAACAAAGGTTGCGAGAGCAGCGCCAACTTTACCTTTAACATTTTTAGCCGCCCAGTTGCCGAATGCCTGAGAGCCGCCCGCATTATTAAGCAGAGCAACAATAGCGCCGAGAACTACTAAAAATACGAAGATACCTGCGGTACCCGAAACAGATTCAATAAGGCCTTCATTGGTTATCTTATTAACTGTTTCAAGGGGCTTAAAGCCGGTGGCTAAAAGTCCACCTGCAAGTACGCCCACAAACAAAGAAGAATATACCTCTTTAGTTATAAGGGCCAAACCGATTGCCACAACGGGTGGGAACAGTGACCATAATGTTCCAACGGGGCTTGTAATAGAACCGGTGAAGGCGCACAAAACACCAAAAGCCACGATGAAAGCAAAAATGAGCACTTTGGAAATGATTCCTTTTTTAGTCATTTTTTATCCTCCTAAAATAAAAATGGTAAACGCTATACATAAGCGCTTACCGTAAAAGATACAAACCTTTAAGATAGCACTCCACAAAATGTGACAGTATATTACATATTATGCAATATCCCAACAATCTATCTTCGGATAAAAATAAACCGTTTCGGCGGCTTCCCCTTTCCCACCCTGCTTATCCGAGCAATTTTGGGTGCTACTAATGTAGGCCGCGCCTCTATCAACAAGGAAATAATATCATATAATATTTTATATGTCAACTCATTTTGACAAAAAATAACCCCGACTCATACGAATCGGGGTAAAAATCAATTAATCGTTAACATAAGGGAGAAGTGCTACCTGACGTGCGCGCTTAATAGCGGTGGTAAGAGCACGCTGATGCTTAGCGCAGGTTCCTGTTGCACGACGGGGTAAAATCTTTGCGCGTTCAGAAACGAACTTGCGAAGACGAGCAACATCCTTATAATCGATTTCTTCTATACGATCAGCACAGAAATGGCAAACTTTCTTACGTGCCTTTCTGAATGCGGGCTTATCGTTCTTTTCCATTTGAAAGTTCCTCCTTTACAGTAATTATCCTTTACTGGATTAAAAGAAGAGTATTAGAAGGGTAGGTCATCATCCATACCGCCGATTTCGGTGAAATCACCTGCATCAGCATTGGAATAAGAAGCGGCACTATCATCAGCGCCCCCTGCCGAATCCCTCTTCGACTCTACAAACTGGGCATTATTAACAACAACCTCAAAAGCAGTACGGTTATTGCCGTTTTTATCGGTATAACGACGGGTCTGAATAGCGCCCTCGATACCAATCATATTGCCCTTCTTGAAATACTTAGTAATGAACTCAGCGTTCTGACGCCATGCAACAATGTTGATGAAGTCGGCCTGAGTTTCTTCGCCTGAACGGTAGCGGCGACTTACGGCGATGGAGAATGAAGTCACTGAGATACCGTTAGGAGTGGTTTTGAGCTCCGGATCAGCGGTAAGGCGACCAGTTAATACTACTAAATTGAACATAATTTAAAATCCTCCATTACTTTTTGATTACCATAACGCGAAGAACGCCATCGGTAATACCTGCTACACGCTCGAGTTCTGCGGGGAATTCGGGGCCGCTTGTAAATGTAGTGAATACATAATAGCCCTCTGCCTCATCGTTGATAAGGTAAGCAAGACGACGCTTGCCCCATTCGTCAACATTTTCGACCGTGCCATTTTTAGCGATAAGGTCATTAAACTTATCCTTAAGAGCGTTAACGGCATCATCACCGCCAGCTACAGAATAGATAAGAGCTGCCTCATACTTATTGGTCATTTCGTTGCACCTCCTTTTGGACTTTTGGCCGCGTGCGGTCACACGCAGCAAGGGTTAAACGGCATATTTCTCCGTTTAGCATAGAACATTATAACAGTGAGTCGCAAAATAGTCAACTGTTTTTTTAACTGAAATTATATTTTAATCTGTTGATTTTTTTATATATAAGTGTTAATATATACGGGTAAAGCACACTTGGGGTGAATTTTATGCATATAACCGAAAAGAAACGAAAAACGCCCGTTACCGATAGTTACGATACCGTAGTTGTAGGTGGTGGAATAGCGGGTATTTCTGCCGCTCTCGCCTCGGCGAGAAACGGCGCCAAAACCCTGCTTATTGAACGAGAATATATGTTAGGCGGTCTTGCTACGGCAGGACTTATTGTGATTTATCTACCCATCTGTGACGGCAAGGGCAAGCAGGTTTGCTACGGAATTGCTGAAGAACTGATTAAACTCTCGGTAGCAAATGGAAGCGAATATCCCCACAAAGCAGAAGAATGGATAAAGGGCGAGGATATCAAAAAAGAACGATATCTCACCTACTATAATCCAAATGTCTTTGCGATACGCTGTGAGCAGTTGCTTACAGAAAACGGTGTGGATATTCTTTACGGCACCGCTGTTTGCGAAACCTTGGTAAAAAAGGGTGCTATCACCCATCTTATAACCGAAAATAAATCTGGCAGAGAAGCGATTTCCGTAAAGGCGGTTGTTGACTGTACGGGAGATGCGGATATATGCCATCTTGCAGGCGAAGACACTGCATTATCGGAAAGAAACGGCAATATCCTTGCCGCTTGGTGCATTGAAACCCTTGGGGGTAAAACTCTGCTTCGTCCCATCGGCGCTTGCGATTCGCAACAAGAAGATGATGAACTGGACATTGTTAAAACCACCCGTTCCATTTCGGGAATTAATGCCAAAGAAAATTCCGAAAGAACGATTCTTTCCCATAAACTTATGCTCGATGAATTCCTTAAAAACGGACCTTTAAGTGAAACTCACTCCCTATCTACAATGCCCTCTATACCCCAACTGCGTATGACGAGGCGGATTGTAGGTAAATACACCCAAGGCGAAAAAGAAATGCACAAGGAGTTTTCCGATAGCGTAGGCCTTTTCCCTGACTGGAAAAGTTGCGGACCCATATATGAACTTCCTTTCTCCTGCCTCAAAGGCAAAAAAATTAAAAATCTTCTTGCGGCAGGCAGATGCATTTCCAGCGATGATGAACTTTGGGATATAACAAGAGTTATTCCCGTTTGCGCAGTATCTGGAGAAGCCGCGGGAACTGCGGCGGCTCTAAATCCCGATTTCGATAAAATCGATATATCCGCTCTGCAAGAAAAAATGCGACTTGCGGGCGTTAAAATTCACGAAAAGGAGTTATAATTATGCTTCTTGCCATTGATATCGGCAATACCAATTTAACTTTGGGTGTTTATGATGAAAGCGTTCTGCTTTTTACGGCGCGGCTTTCCACCGATACCCGCCTCACCCGCGACCAATACGCCGTTGCCATCAAAGATATTCTGGCGCTTCACAATACGGATTACAGAGATATTGAGGATTGCATCATATCTTCGGTTGTGCCTACTGTTGCTACATCGGTGGCCAATGCCATTTCCCTGCTCTGTCACATTGTTCCTCTCGAACTCGGTCCCGGTCTTAAAACGGGACTTAATATCAAAATAGACAACCCCGCGCAACTTGGCGCAGACCTTGTTGCAGGAGCGGTGGGCGCTATAAGCGAATATACCCTTCCCTGCATTGTAATTGATATGGGAACGGCAACCACCGTAAGCGTTATCAATAGTGAAGGTCAGTTTTTGGGCGGCTCTATTGCGGCAGGCGTTATGCTCACCCTTAAAGCCCTTACCGAAAACACCTCTCAGCTTCCTTCAATAAACCTTTCCGCTCCCCCTTCGGTTATCGGCAGAAATACTGTTGACTGTATGCGTTCGGGTCTTATTCTCGGCACCGCATCTATGATAGACGGGCTTATAGAAAGAATTTCCGAAGAATTGGATGAAATCCCAACCGTTGTAGCAACGGGGGGACTTTCAAAGGAAATTATATCCCACTGCAAAAGCGAAATAATTTATAACGAAAACCTTCTCCTCGAAGGCCTTCGCGAGATTTACGAAAAGAACAAATAATTCACCCCTTAGGCATAACTGATTTTTCAGTTTATATATGTCAAATTTATTATGAACTGTATCCCAAAAGGAACAGTATCGGAGGTAATTTTATGACAAACAAAAGACAGGAAAGCACCAAAAAACTGGTGCTCGGGGCAGTTTTAACCGCCCTCGTTATCGTACTGCAACTGCTGGGCTCTTTTATCCGCTTCGGCCCCTTTTCAATATCTTTGGTTTTGGTGCCGATAGTGTTGGGAGCCGCTCTTTGTGACTATAAAATCGGCGGTTGGTTAGGTCTGGTTTTCGGCGCTGCGGTAATTTTAAGCGGTGATGCTGCCGCATTTTTTGCCGTTGATGTTGCGGGTACGATTATCACCGTTCTTGCTAAAGGTATCCTTTGCGGAACACTATCGGGGCTTACCTACAAAATTCTTGAAAAATACAACAAATATCTTGCCGTTATGGCGGCGGCAGTTGTTTGCCCCGTAGTGAACACGGGTGTGTTCCTTCTCGGTTGTAAAATTTTCTTTATGAGCGCCATTACAGAATGGGGCTTTGCGGAAGGATTTAAAAACGCAACTTCCTATATGTTCTTAGGTCTTGCAGGCGGCAATTTCATATTTGAACTTATCACCAATATAATTCTCGCCCCCGTTATACTTAGGATTATCAATTTTAAAAACAAATAATTTATGCGCCGTTTCATTAAAAACGGCGCTTTTTATGTATAAAAATCATAGTTTTTTTTGAATTTCGGTACTTTACTTTGGTTTTTTATCATATAAATCCAAATTTTTGTAAAAAACACTTTATTTTTGAATTTTTTTTTGGTATAATGACATAGATACGCGAAACATATATTTATATGTTAGCGTTAAATAAGTTAAAAATGGATTTTTATCCACAATTTTTTTAGGAGGTTGATTCGTAAATGAGTCACAAGTTTGTTTACCTTTTTAGCGAGGGCGACGCATCCATGCGTGAACTCCTCGGCGGTAAAGGCGCTAACCTTGCTGAGATGACCAAAATCGGTCTTCCCGTTCCTCAGGGTTTCACCGTTACTACTGAGGCCTGCACACAGTACTATGAAGATGGCAGAAAAATCAACGATGATATCCAGGCACAGATTATGGAATACATCGACAAGATGGAAGGCATCACCGGCAAGAAGTTCGGCGATAAGGAAAATCCCCTTCTCGTTTCTGTTCGTTCAGGTGCGCGTGCATCCATGCCCGGTATGATGGATACTATCCTCAACCTTGGTCTTAATGAAGATGTTGTTGAAACAATGGCTGCTAAGAGCGGCAATGCCCGTTGGGCTTATGACTGTTACAGAAGATTCATTCAGATGTATTCTGACGTAGTTATGGAAGTTGGTAAGAAATACTTCGAAGAACTTATCGACAAGATGAAGGAAGAAAAGGGCGTTACCCAGGACGTTGATCTTACTGCTGATGACCTTAAGACTCTTGCAGAACAGTTCAAAGCTGAATATAAGAACAAAATCGGTAAGGACTTCCCCTCCGATCCTAAGGAACAGTTAATGGGCGCTGTTGAAGCAGTTTTCCGTTCTTGGGACAACCCCCGCGCAAACGTTTACCGTCGTGACAACGATATTCCTTATTCTTGGGGTACCGCTGTTAACGTTCAGATGATGGCTTTCGGGAATATGGGTGATTACTGCGGTACAGGCGTTGCCTTTACCCGTGACCCGGCTACCGGTGAACCCGGACTTATGGGTGAGTTCCTCACCAACGCTCAGGGCGAAGACGTTGTTGCCGGTGTTCGTACTCCTATGCCCATCGCAGAGATGGCCGAGAAGTTCCCCGCAGCATTCGAAGAGTTCAATAAAGTTTGCGCTATCCTTGAAGACCATTACCGCGATATGCAGGATATGGAATTCACCGTTGAAGACGGCAAACTCTATATGCTCCAGACCCGTAACGGTAAGCGTACCGCTAAGGCCGCTTTAAAGATTGCTTGTGACCTCGTTGATGAAGGTATGATCGATAAGAAGCAAGCCGTTGCTATGATCGATCCCCGTAACCTTGATACCCTTCTCCATCCCCAGTTCGACCAGAAGGCACTTAAGGCCGCTACTCCTGCCGGCCGTGGCCTCGGCGCTTCTCCCGGAGCTGCTTGCGGTAAGGTTGTATTCACTGCTGAAGATGCAGAAAGCTGGAATAACCGCGGCGAAAAGGTTATCCTTGTTCGTCTTGAAACCTCTCCCGAAGATATCACCGGTATGAAGGCATCTCAGGGTATCCTCACCGTTCGTGGCGGTATGACCTCTCACGCAGCCGTTGTTGCTCGTGGTATGGGTACTTGCTGCGTTTCCGGTTGCGGCGACATCATTATGGATGAAGAAAACAAGAAGTTCACTCTTGCAGGCAAGACCTACAATGAAGGTGACTATATTTCTATCGATGGTTCTACCGGTAATATCTATGACGGTATTATCCCCACCGTTGATGCTGAAATCGCAGGCGAATTCGGCAGAATTATGGAATGGGCCGATGAGTTCAGAACTCTTAAGGTTCGCACCAATGCTGATACTCCCGCTGATGCTAAGAAAGCTCGCGAACTCGGCGCTGAAGGTATCGGCCTTTGCCGTACCGAGCATATGTTCTTCGAAGCTGAAAGAATCGCTGCTTTCCGTGAGATGATCTGCTCCGATACCGTAGAAGGCAGAGAAGCCGCTCTCGCTAAGATTCTTCCCTATCAGCAGGGCGACTTCGAGAAGCTTTACGAAGCTCTTGAAGGCAACCCCGTTTGCATCCGCTTCCTCGATCCTCCTCTCCATGAGTTCGTTCCCACTGAAGAGGCAGACATTAAGGCACTTGCTGATGCTCAGGGCAAAACTGTTGAAGACATTAAGAATGTTATCACTTCTCTCCACGAGTTCAACCCCATGATGGGTCACCGTGGTTGCCGTCTTGCAGTTACCTATCCCGAAATTGCTAAGATGCAGACAACTGCCGTTATCCGTGCAGCTATTAATGTTAAGAAAGCTCATCCCGATTGGAACCTTGTTCCCGAGATTATGATTCCTCTTACCGGCGAAGTTAAGGAATTGAAGTTCGTTAAGAACGTAGTTGTTGCTACTGCCGATGCTGAAATCGCAGCTGCAGGCGCAGACCTTAAGTACGAAGTTGGTACTATGATGGAAATCCCCAGAGCTTGTCTTACTGCCGATGACGTAGCAAAAGAAGCTGAATTCTTCTGCTTCGGTACCAATGACTTAACCCAGATGACCTTCGGCTTCAGCCGTGATGACGCTGGTAAGTTCCTTGGCGCTTACTATGACAACAAGATTTACGAGAACGATCCCTTCGCTAAGCTCGACCAGACCGGCGTTGGTAAGTTAATGGATATGGCTGTAACCCTCGGTAAGAAGACCCGTCCCGAAATTCACTGCGGTATCTGCGGTGAGCACGGCGGCGATCCCGTTTCCGTTGAGTTCTGCCACAAGATTGGTCTTGACTATGTATCCTGCTCACCCTTCCGTGTGCCGATAGCAAGACTCGCCGCCGCTCAGGCTGCAATAAAGGATATGAAATAATTAAAGTTTCATAAATAAATTATCCGCCCGAAGCAATTCGGGCGGATTTTTCTATCTATTGTATAATTTTACCACTTATGATATAATACTTTACAAAGGAATTATATAGATGAAAGTTGTTGTTTTGTATGAAGATGAAATCGGCACGATTTATAGCTCAAGAGTTAATTAATTATACTACAAAAGATGTATATGACATTTGGAAAGATATGGGTTTGGTTGTAAAGGATAAGTTTGGAGATTGGGTAATAACCGAACTCGGCAAAAGCATTGGTGGAAAAATGTCAAAAGGAAATCGGTTATCAGTTCCTACTTTTGATTCTGATAAAATTATTGATATGATGATAGATTTTTATAAAAAAACGAAAGGAAAATAATTATGGCACTTATAAAATGTCCTGAATGCAAGAAAAAGATTTCTAACCAATGTGAAAAATGTCCTAATTGTGGTTATCCAATAGACAAAATCTGTGAAACAGACGAAAATCAGATAACAGATATTGAAAATGTTGATGATGTAACCGCAAGGGGCAAAAAATCATTTGATATAAAATCTTTACTTGAAAAATGGTGGTTTTGGGTGGCTGTTGGTGCAGTTATAGTTGCAATTGCCGTAACCACTATACTCTTATTAAATCGCGATACTAAACCCAAGTTTGATAAAGAAGGCAATCCTGTTTTTGTAGAACTTACAAACGAAGTATATACTAATGCGCAAAAATATAAAGGTTATCATATTAATATCAAAGGTAAAGTATTTCAAGTTATGAGTGACAACGGAAGTGTAAAAGGCATTCAAATTTGGATAGACCCAGATACTTGTGAACAGAATATGATGATTTACTATAATACTGATGCCGAAATAAAACAAGGCGATTATGTAATATGTTCGGGTTACATTGATTCTATAGCAGAATACAAAAATGCTTATGATGCCAAGTTATATGCACCGCTCGTCATTTCTTCTGATTTAGTAAAAGCAACATATATTGATGTTATGTCTCCAACAACAGCAACAATAACACCTGAAAATCTTAAACGAGAAAAGTACGGTTATTCTATATCGATAGATAAAATTGAATTTGCTGAAAAAGAGACCAGAGTGTATGCAACCGTTAAAAACAATGGTAAGGCATTATTAAATTTCGGTGATGCCGTTATAGTTCAAAACGGAAAACAATATAATTCCACAGATAATTATGAAGCCGATTATGAAGAAATACCTTATGAAATAGTAAAAGGTGTTTCAAGTTCGGGAATTATTCTTTTCCCTGCTATTGCGACAAATGATTTTGAATTGACTATTGACATTCATTCTGACAATTATGATGAAGAAATAGAAAAGTTTGTATTCAAGATTTCCAAAGACGGAATAGTTACCGAAAAACCAGCAGAAAGTAACCCTGTAACACCTCCAACCACTTCAACTACGACACAAACACAAAAACCAAAAAATAGAAACCAACTCGCAATCGAAGTGGCTGTTAATCAAGCAAACCGTTGGTTCCCCACTGATAGGCATTTTATAGAATATATTTTGGTAAATCCCTCATTGGAAGAAGGTTTTGACGGCTTTACAGAATCCGAAGCAACATATGCTGTCCAAAATGCAGATATTGACTGGAAAAAACACGCATTATATAATGCGAAAGAATTATTAGATTGTAACGAAGGAATTGATTTTTCGCAACGTGATATATATTCTTCGGTAGAGGATAGTGGGGGTCATTGTGGCTGTACTGGATACACAGAAGAAGAACTTGAATATGCAGTATCTAATTGCGGAATAAATTGGAATGCAAAAGCGATTAGCGCTATGAAATCATATTGGGATAAAGATTATACAGTAATAGTTACTCTTTACGATTTCTATGATTATCTATCCGAATTAGGATATTATGATGATACCATAGAATATGCTCTTAATAATACTAGTGGTTATTATCGTGGAGAGGCAGTGGAAAATGAGCAAGAAAGAGTCAAACTTTTGTTATCATATGGTTATACACGAGAGGCAATAATTGATTGGTATAGTAAGGATATGGATTATACAGAAGCAGAAACGCTTGTCGATAGTTGTTTGTAATATTAATGAACATTTATATTTCCCACTTTTGCATACTGCACCACAGGCTGCAATTAAGGATATGAAATAATCTTCCCCCATAAACACCTTATCCCCACCGAGCAATCGGTGGGGATTTTGTTTGAGGGTACGCTGCATATTATTTCTTGCCTTTTTAGATTTTTTGTGTTATTATATAGAAAATCCATATTTGAAACTGCTACCGAGTAGTAGAATGTTTAAACATTCGTTTGCGCATCGTTAGGTCTTAGAAGATGCGTATGCGGGTGTTTATTTTTTGGGGGTTAAGGGATGAAAAAATATTTTTCCGCATTGGAAATTACTTTATGGTGTTCTTCTGTTTTATTGATTATAATTTCCTTTATTATTTTTGACAAAGAAAACTATCTGACGCTTTTCGCATCCTTAATCGGCGTTACTTCGCTTATTTTCAACGCCAAGGGCAACCCTATCGGACAATTTTTAATGATAGTTTTTAGTTTGCTTTACGGAATCATATCTTTTGGCTTTCACTATTACGGTGAAATGATTACATATCTTGGTATGACTATTCCGATGGCCTTTATTGCGCTTGTATCCTGGCTTAAAAACCCTTATAAGAAAAATAAAAGCGAAGTTAAAGTTAATACCGCAAGTCAAAAAGAAATGATTCTTATATTTATATCCGCTATGGTAGTTACAATTATTTTTTACTTTATTCTCGCACTTTTCGGTACGACTAATATTATCCCCAGCACTCTATCGGTCACCACAAGCTTTATCGCCGCATATCTCACCTTTAGGCGCAGTCCCTTATTTGCGCTTGCCTATGCTTCCAACGATATTATACTGATTATTTTATGGGTGCTGGCCAGCATATATGATATTAGTTATATTTCCGTTGTTGTTTGTTTTATTGCATTTTTGGTTAATGATATATACGGATATATCAGTTGGCAAAAAATGAAAATCAGACAAAGCGAAAATCTCTAATTGAAACATTATTTTTTACAAAAAAATCCGCCCTTGCCGATTTATGTCGAATATGGTATAATCGGATATGTTTAAGGGGTTGTTTTATATGATTGAATTTTTTAGATACTTTTTTAATAACGGCGAAACTATAGAGTTTAAAAATTTCACCCTTGCGCATTTTATGCCGATTTTGATTGCCGTAGGAATTATTTTTCTGATTCACCGCTTCCGCGATAAAATTGCAAATTCCAAATCAGATAAATATTTCCGCTATTTTCTGGCGTTTTCACTCATTATAAGCGAAATGTCTTATTACTGGCGGCTTATCGGTATCCCATCTCTTAATCCGAATCCAATTGACCATCTGCCCATAACCGTATGCGGTTGGGTTGCGGTTTTCGCGAGTTATCTGTTGATTGGCAAATCCCAGACTCTATTTGATATTTCGTATTTCTGGGCGTTTTCGGGCTCGGTTTTTGCTCTAATCACGCCTACCGTTATATCCTACTCGGGACCCACAAGATTCAGATACTATCAATTCTGGTCGGAACATTTACTTATATACATTGCTCTATTCTATATGATATTTGTACATAAAATGCGCCCCACCATTAAATCCGCCGTTAAAGCATATATTGGGTTTGTTATTTTGGCAATAATCGCGTATTTTACAAACCGTATGTTAGGCCCCGGCGCCAACTATCTCTTTATGGCAGAGCCCGAAGAAACTCCTTCGATTTTGGATATTCTGCCCCCCAACTTTATTTTGCGAATCTTTGTTATGGCATCGGTTATCACTCTTATGTTTGCCCTATCCTATCTTCCTTGGTATCTTAAGGACAGAAAACTCAAAAAAGCGACTGAAAAAACAGAAGAAAATGTTTTAGAACCCGCCATAAAATAATATTAAGCCACCGATATATAGTCGGTGGCTTTCATTATATATACTATATATACAAATTTCGACTAAAATTTCATATAATTTCACATATTAAAATTTATTGCAAGAAGCGCCATTTTTTGATAAAATATTTCCATACCCAAATAAATTTTTTAAGGGAGGAAAAATAATGGACAAATTTTTCAAAATCTCGGAACGCGGTTCAACCGTTAAAACCGAAATCATTGCCGGTCTTACAACCTTTTTTGCTATGGCATACATAATTGTTGTAAACCCCAATCAGATAATCGGTTTTAGCTTCGACGTTCCCGGGGCTATGACCATCTGGAATGCGGTATATATCGCATCCATCGTTGCGGCCGTAATCGGCACTATGCTTTATGCCCTCTATGCAAAGCTACCCTTTGCTCAGGCATGCGGAATGGGACTTAATTCCTTCTTCTTCACCTCGTTTATTCTTCCACAGGTAATAAGCGGTGGCGACGTTATTAAGGGATATCAGGCAGGTCTTGTAATCATATTGATTTCAGGTCTTATCTTCCTCGTTCTTTCCGTTACAGGCGCCCGCAGTTACATTGCAAAAGCGATGCCCGAATGCATCAAAAAAGCTATTCCTGCAGGTATTGGCTTATTTATCGCATTCATCGGTTTCCAGAATGTTGGTATTATACAGGCCAACCAGTACACCCTCGTACAGTTCGTTAAGATTAACGGCGCTAAGTGGGCCGATATTGCTCCCGCAATCATTGCTCTTTTAGGATTTATAATTATCGCCATTCTTTCCAAACTTAAAGTTAAAGGCGCTGTTTTGTTAGGCATTTTAGCAACTTCTGTTATTTACTATCTTGCTACCTGGCAGTTACCCAGTTTTGATCTTGGCTCCATTACCCAGCCCTTTAAAGATTTTGCGGCTATCGGTATTACAGGCGTTTTCAAAGCAGAATCTTGGAAAAATGCTTTTTCAGGCGAAATGATTGGCAGTATCTTTACGGTTATTATGCTTATTATAACCTACTGCCTTGTTGATATGTTTGATACCATCGGTACCCTTTACGGCACCGCTTCTGAGGCGGATATGCTTGATGAAAACGGTGACCCCATTGACATTGATAAATCTATGGCTTGTGACTCTATTGCAACCGTATCAGGCGCTGTTTGCGGAACTTCAACCGTTACAACCTTCGTTGAATGCGCATCCGGTGTTGCGGCAGGCGGCAGAACAGGTCTTACAAGTTTAGTTACCTCAATTTGCTTTGCTCTCTGCCTTTTCTTATCACCCATCGCAAGCATCATTCCAGCGGCAGCTACCGCTCCCGCTCTCATCTTCGTTGGTGTTTTGATGGTTAAGAACTTTTCAAAGGTTGATATGGAAGATATGAGAAGCGCAGTTCCTGCATTCTTGACACTCGTTATGATGCCTCTCACCTACTCCATTGCGAACGGTATCGGCATCGGCGCTATTTCTTATGTTTTAATCACCTTATTCACAGGCAAATATCAGAAGAAGGATATCGCAGTAACAATTATTGCTATTCTCTTTGCTTGTAAGTTCATCTTCGGCGCTATTTAATTTTGACCGAATTATACACACGTCCCCACCGAAAAATCGGTGGGGATTTATTATTTATGTATTGTCTTTTTATCAAATTTGTGATACACTTATAGTGACATATTTCGATTCTTTTAGGGGGATTTCGAGTGAAAAAGGCAATATGTTTGTTTCTGGCGATTTGTTTGATGCTTTGTTGCGGTTGCAAAGGAAATAACGATGCGCAAGAGGCAGTCGCTGTTTTGGACAAGTATTTAGAAAACGTAGATAACTTTGAAGGTTGCGTTCACGAAGTAGGAACGGCGACCGGTTTTGTTGATGCCTATGAAAACTATGTTATAAGCATTATCTATCCCGAAACCGAAATAACTCCGCTTAATGAAGCCATTACCACCTGGGTAGATGAAACTGTTGATACATATAAGAAAGATGCCGCCGAGGATGAAAAAAGCCGCGAAATCGCAGAACTTTCCGTATCTTATGATAGTTATAATATTAATGAGCGCACCGTTGCGGTTAAGCTTTCGGGTACCTATCTTTCCCCCTCCGCCTCTGACCCCGACCTTATTATTAAGACCTTTAATTTCGACATTGAAAATCAGAAAGTAATGGGAATTTCCGATATTATAAAAGATGAAGGACTGGAAGCCCTTAAAAATGCGGTTATCAGTAAATCGGGTATGGCGGCAGAGGATGCCGATGATGCCCTTTTAAATCACTTTATAGTTAACAAGGAATCCCTCGATATTATTCTTTTAAAGGGTAAATACCCCGTTACCCAAGAGGAAACCAAGGTTATATCTGTTCCCTATTCCGAACTTGGCAATATTTTTGCGGATAGTTTCTTCTATAAACCACCGCAGACAAGCACTCCTGCCCCTGTTCCCGTTCCCGCCCCTGTAACCCCAATTGGTCCCACCACATCTACGGGCGGAGTTATTGCCCTTACATTTGATGATGGTCCCAGCGTTCACACCGACCGTTTACTTAATATATTCAGTACCTACGGCGGAAAAGGAACCTTCTTTGTTGTTGGCAACCTTATAGGCGGCAAAGAAGATACCCTGCGTCGCATTGTTAACGAAGGTCACGAAATCGGAGGTCACAGTTGGAGTCATAAACAGCTCACCCGCATAAGTGATGCAGAACTAACCGACCAACTTGTGATGACAAGGAATAGAATTCTTGAGGTTACGGGTTTTGATACCAAAATTGTCCGCCCACCTTATGGCTCTTATAATCAAAACGTAAAGGCAAAGGGCGAAGAACTGGGACTCACATACGTTAACTGGTCTATAGACACGCTCGACTGGAAATACAGAAACGCCACCACCGTTTATAATCATATAATGAAATATGCCAACGATGGCGCTATAATTCTCTGCCACGACCTGCATAAAACCACCGTTGATGCCATGGAAATGGCCATTCCCAAACTGATTGAAAGCGGTTTCCAATTAGTAACCGTATCAGAACTTCTCGCAACTCCCGAACAACCGCTTGTTCCGGGAATGTTATATAACAGAAGATAAAGGAGAATTTTAAATGGATATTTTGAAAAAATTTTTTCCTCACGCTTTTTTGGCAACCGAAACCGTAAAATTTATAACTTCATTAATTATCTATGCCCTTATTGATATCGTTTGCGGTGTTATTATCGGTCTGCTTGCAAAACTTCCCCTAATTGGATTTATTTTCGGACTTTTAGGTTCTCTTATTGGGCTTTATGCAACTGCAGGTATTGTTCTTTCTATACTTGTTTTTGTAAAAGTAATAAAGGAATAAAACTATGAAAACTAAATTAACGGGACGTTTTTGGGCGTGTATTACTATTTTCAGCTTAATGGGCCAGATTGCCTGGGTAGTTGAAAATATGTATTTCAATGTCTTTATTTACAAGATGTTTAATGCCTCGGCCGCCGATATTTCAAATATGGTTATGGCTTCTGCCGTAACCGCCACACTCACCACCGTTTTTATGGGCGCTCTTTCTGATAAAATCGGCAAAAGAAAACTCTTTATTTGCGCGGGATATATTCTTTGGGGTATTTCTATTTTCAGTTTTACCCTGCTTCGCGAAGATATTATAAGTAAGACCTTTGGTATGACGGTTTCTGCCGCTACCTTAGGTGTAAGTTTAACTATTATACTTGACTGCGTTATGACCTTTTTCGGCTCTACCGCCAACGATGCGGCCTTTAACGCTTGGCTTACCGATTCTACCGATTCATCAAACCGCGGCTCTGCAGAGGGCATAAACGCTATGATGCCCCTTGTGAGTATTCTTGTGGTTTTTGGCGGTTTTATGTTCTTTGACCTTCAAAAAGAATCAAGTTGGAGTATGATATTTACCATCATCGGCATTGCCGTTACCTTGATTGGTATCCTTGGTATTTTCCTCATTAAAGAGCCCGATGTGAAACCCGTTAAAGATTCCTATTTAGGCGGAATTATTTATGGATTCAAACCGCGTACGGTTAAAGAAAATCCCCGCCTTTACCTTGCCCTTGCGGCCTTTGTAATTTTTAATATCTCTATTCAGATATTTATGCCCTATCTCATAATCTACTATGAAGTTACCCTTCAAATGACCGATTATGTGCTTATAATGGCGCCCGCAATTATTATTGCATCGGTTGTCACCGCTATGTTCGGCAAACTTTATGATAAAAAGGGCTTCACCTTTTCGGGACTTATAGCGGTAGGTATGCTTATTCTCGGTTACTTGGTGCTTTATCTCACCAAGACCACTCTGCCCGTTTTTATCGGTTCCCTCCTTATGATGAGCGGTTATCTTTCGGGTATGGCGGTTTACGGCGCGGTTATTAGAGATAATACGCCTATTGGCAAATCGGGACGTTTGCAAGGTATCAGAATTTTTTCTCAAGTTTTGATTCCGGGTATTGTAGGCCCCGCTATCAGTAAAGAAATTCTTAAAAATGCATCTACCATTATAAATAACGACGGCACTTCTTCCTTTGTTCCAAATCGCAATATTTTCCTTGGAGCCGCCATTGCAATTCTTTTAGTTCTCCCCTTTTTCCTAAAGAAAAAAGATAAAGTTTAAACTGTTTCACAGACCGCTCTGGCGGTCTGTGATTTGTTTTTCTTGTAAAAATCTGCAAAATATGTTAAAATATGCAAGTACCTATTTACAGGGGGTTATTTATGCTGAATATTTCTGTTGCTGTTACCACTTATAACGGTAACAAGTATATTAGAGAACAACTTTCATCCATAATGCATCAGATAAGATGCGCCGATGAAGTTATCATAGTTGATGATGCTTCCACTGATGATACACCCGCAATTATAAAAAGTTTTATTGAAGAAAACGGCCTTGAAAATTGGCGACTGATTGAAAATAAAGAAAATTTAGGTTTTATCAAAAACTACCGAAAGGCACTTTCGGAAAGTACGGGCGATGTTATATGCCTTTGCGACCAAGATGATATTTGGTTTGAGGATAAACTCGAGGCCGTATCAAGCGTTATGGCAAGAAACCCACAAATATTAGCACTCAATACTGCCTTTTTGATTGTGGATTCCTTTGGCGAAGAAAAGCCCGCTTCTCCTAAAAAAAATAACTATGGGCTCATTGATAAACTTCTTAAAAAGCGCCTTGAAAAGATTAGTTTGACTTCTGAATTCCATAGTAATATTTCCCCCGGTTGCACTATGGCAGTAAGGAAAGAACTTGCGGATAGTTATGTTCGGCTCACAAGTTGCTCCCTTCCCCACGATTATGAAATGAATGTTATGGCGGCCGCTAGGGACGGACTTTATTTTTACGATGCCGCTCTCATTAAATACCGCCTTCACGAAGATAATCTTATAGGGCTTCAGCCTAAGAGGGCAACGAGAATAGAAATTGCCGAAGAAAGAATTGCCCTTGCCAAAGCAATTTCCAACTATACGGGCAAAAATAAACTTTATTCTGCTTGTCAATCCCGACTTACCGCCCTCAAAGAAGAATCCCTCGGCAAAATATTGAAACTTTGGCTTAATAAAACTTATATAAAATATTTCCCATTTAAAGAGCGTATCGGCGATAT
>JAZNFF010000100.1:0-4173 GCA_045588995.1 Acutalibacteraceae bacterium | reverse complement strand
ACTTTCGAGGTGTCTTGTAGCGCAAGTGAACTTTCGCAAAATACTATCAGATTTAAACTTGATGGCTCTGATATTGACCTTGTTGTTAACGGAACAAATGGTGAATATGTAGAAATTAAACGCTTCTTCCCCTTGGAAGATAGGCAACACGGTTTTATCTGCACCTTCGGTGATGAAATTGACATTCGTCGCATAACAATTAAAGAGTTAAGATAACAAAAGTCCCGATTGGAAATTCCAATCGGGACTTTATCTTATTTAAACCTTATTTTACAACCTAAATATTCTTGGCATTTTGTAAGCCCCGCGGCTACGGTTTTTTACATAACAAACGCGGCAAGTGAAGTTACACGCGTATCTATTCCATTAAAAAAATCTCGGAAACTAAATCTCCGCGGACAATTCTGTAATACCCCTTTTTCATCGGAGTGTCAAAAAAATCTTTTAAAATCACGCCACAATCTATTGATGTTTCATTTTTTTTAAGTTCATGACACCAAGCTTCATATGTGAATCCTCCATTGTCACTCTCGCTAAAAGGATATTTATCCCACGAATTGTTTTTATAGTATTCAAAATAAAATGTTTCGTTTGTAAAGTAATATATATCATCACTGTAATTAGTTATACTGTACATAATTTTTTCAGTATCGACGGGATAGGTGTCCTTTTCAGTGGCTAAAACTACTGAACCGGTATTATTAGATTTATCTTCTAACAATATTTCTTCGGGAACAACTGAATAAGTATCTTGTGGTTTGCACGCCGAAAGCATTACACAACAGCATAAAAACAGCGGTAAAAATTTAAGGTAATACATCTAAATCACCATCCTATTTAACGGTAAAATGGTTTTTACTATAAGTAATTAAAACACTGGACTCACCTCATCTCTTATAATTATAATATCATTATTTTCCAATTGTGTCAACAAACACAAACTCCCGATTGGAAATTCCAATCGGGAGTTTATCTTATTTAAATCTCACTTCGCAACCTAAATGTTCCTGACATTCGGTAAGCCCCGCGGCTACGGTTTCTTTCGTTCTCAAATATGAGCCCGAAAGGGTAGTATCCGAGAAATTTAAGTCCTTATATGAATTTTCGCTTTCGAGGGGGTGAAGTTGATATTTAGCGTTATATCGGCTTCCTGTCTTGCTCACCCAACAAGGAACTATATCAACGGCGGATAAATTAACCGTTCCGTCGCTATATTTATCAAAGGTAAAACTGAATAAAAGTCCATCCTCGGTGTGACCCTCCGGGGATAGATTAGAAAGCTCTAAAAGTCGCTGGTTTGAAATTGAGTTGCCCATAGAATATAGGCAAACGGTGGTATGTTCGCCGCCCTCGGCGTATAGTAGGTCCACGGGCTGAATTACATGGGGGTGACCGCCTACTATAACATCTACACCTAAATTACAAAGTTTTTGGGCGATGGATTGTTGCCAAGTATTTTCTTTAAGTTGATATTCCTGTCCCCAATGCATATAAAATACTATAGCTTCGGCGCCATCCGCCTTCATAGCGCTAATCATATTTTCCGCATCGGTATAAAAAGAATCAATATTATTATAATTAAAGGAGTTTATAAGGTCATTTGCCTCAGTAGCGATGATATTGCCGTTAAGGGATTTTCTGCCTTCGGGAGCATTATTTTCATAGGTATAATTTATCATACCGATTTTAACACCGTTCACGTTTTTAACAAGGTATCTCGCCTCATCGGTAGTTTCTCTCGTTCCCGTATAGGCAATTTTCTTATCTTTGAGAACTTGCACCGTACGCTTAAAGCCGTAAAGCCCCGTATCGTAGCTATGGTTATTTGCGGTAAGGAGCATATCAATGCCTTCGCTCTTAACAGTGTCAATAATACTATCGGGAATATTAAATGCGGGATAACCTTTATACGAGCCCGATTGGGTGCCGCCTAAAGTTATCTCTAAATTGGCAACAACCAAATCCGCCTTATCGAAATAACTTTTAACGGGTTTATAAAGCCCCGAAAAATCATAACTGCCGTCACTCTGCAAAGCCCCCGCCAAAACAGGATTATGTATTAAAATATCGCCCGTATTTATAACGGTGGCAGAGGAAACAACATAGGGCTCCTTCTGGGTTTCGGAATTTATTATATCGCTTTCATTATTTTTGTTATCATCATTTTTAAAGGCCTTACCGATGGCACCTATAATAAATGCCAAAAGTCCGATGCAAACTGCAAGGCATAATGCGCAAACGCTTAAAAATATTCTTCTTTTTCTTATGGCTTTTTGCCTTTTTGTTAATTCCTTTTTCTTCATATAAACTCCTTACATAAACAAACAGAAAATAAGGGGCAGAAAAACTGCGGGTAAAAGATTCATAACCTTGATTTTCGTAAGCCCCAACATATTAAGAGAAAGGGCAATTATTAGAAGGGAACCGATAACCGATAGGTGAGCAATAATCCGCTCGGTTAAAATCGGCTCTACAAGAACTGCCAAAAGGGTAATGCCGCCCTCAATAATAAGAACGGGGAAGCAGGAAAGGACCACACCGATACCGAGGGTAGAAGCGAAAACTATAGCCGAAATACAGTCAATAAGAGATTTGGAATAAAGGGTTGAATTGTCTCCCGCAATTCCTGAATCAATGGAGCCCACTACCGTCATAGCGCCGACGCAGAAAAGTAGTGTTGCCGTCACAAACCCTTCGGCAATTTTAGAATTTCCGCCCTTTTTATTTATTTTTTTCTCTAAGTTTTCACCCAGTTTATTCACAAGACGGTCAAGGTCCAGAAGTTCGCCGATAAGGGCGCCGAGCCCAACGGAAATTATCACGATAAGGACATTTATATTATCCTCAAAAATGCCTGTAACACCTATGTAAAAAACGCAAAGGGCCATACCCTGCATAAGTATATTTTTGGCTTTTTCAGGGATGCCTTTTTTTAGAAAGCAACCAAGAACACCGCCTATAATAACGAGCAGAAAGTTTACAACCGCTCCGCTCTTTAGAATATCTAACAAAAAAATCACCTCAATATAGATATAATAAATCAAATTTAAGAAAAAAGCAATTATTTGTTGCAAGAAGTAATAAATTAGATTATAATACATTTATAAAATATCTTGGAGGTAAAATAATGTCAAGATACATAGAAGCTAAAAAAAGATATGAGCAATTGGGCGTAGATGTTGAAAAAGCCCTTGCGACCTTAAAAAATCTTCCTGTAAGTTTGCATTGTTGGCAGGGCGATGATGTTATCGGTTTTGACCACGATGGCCCCTTGACTGGCGGAATTCAAACAACAGGTAACTATCCGGGTAAGGCGAGAACACCGGAAGAACTTATTATGGATATGGAAAAGGTTATGTCTCTTTGCCCCGGCAAAAAGAAACTTAATGTTCACGCTTGCTATGCCATTTTCGAGGATGGATTTGCAGATAGAGATGCCTTAGAGCCCAAACACTTTAAAAAATGGGTAGACCTTGCTAAAAAATATAATATGGGTATTGATTTTAACCCCACCTTCTTCTCTCACCCTAAATGTAAAGATGGTTTAACCCTTTCAAGCCCCGATAAAGAAACCAGAGATTTCTGGATAAATCATGGTAAGGCGTGTATCCGCATTTCTGAATATTTTGCTAACGAAACAGGTATCCCTTGCGTTATGAATATCTGGACGGGAGACGGTTATAAGGATATCCCATCCGACCGCTTGGGACCCAGAATGAGATATAAAGAGTCCATCGAAGCAATTCTCGCAGAGCCCTTTGATAGAAATAAGGTTAAGCCCTGCGTTGAATCAAAGGTTTTCGGTATCGGCGTTGAGGCATTTACCGCAGGTTCTGCCGAGTTTTCCCTTTCCTTCGCCGCTACACATGAAGGATGCTTACCCCTTATGGATAACGGACACTATCATCCTACCGAAGTGGTTTCCGATAAGATTCCTGCCCTTCTTTGCTTCTTCGATGAAATCGCATTACATATTACAAGACCTATCCGTTGGGACTCTGACCACGTAGTTTTATTCGATGATGAAACTAAGGAAATGGCTAAAGAAATTGTACGTTCAGGTGCTACCGATAGAGTTTATATGGCTCTTGACTATTTCGATGCCAGCATAAATAGAATTTCTGCTTGGTCGGTTGGTTTTCGCAGTTGGCAGAAGGCGCTTTTAAATGCCCT
>JAZNFF010000099.1:0-1815 GCA_045588995.1 Acutalibacteraceae bacterium | reverse complement strand
AAAATCCCGATGAAGCGGTAGATTTTCTCGAAACCGAAATTAATTCTGAAAAAGAAAACCAATCTTTGCTTAAATGCCGAGAAGAAGAAAAAGAAATTTTCGAAAGAACGAAAATCGAATTTTCAAAATGGCATAACGACGATTTACATAGTAAGGTAATAAATAATTTTTTGAAAACCGTCAGACGCCAAATAAGTTTGTGCGCTTTAGGAGATAGATATGTAGGTAACCTTTTGGGCATCAGAGATGTTTTCCAACAACTTGAAACATCTCTTATCTGGCAACCTAAAGAATCCCGAAAGCAAATTTTAAGGGTGCTTGACTGTATTTTAGAAGATGGTAGACCGCCAAGACAGGTTTCTTTCCCCACCGAAGACAATACTACGCCCGTTTTTGATATGATGCCTTATATAGACCAGGGTATGTGGATATTATCGACTATGCATACCTATCTTGCCTATACCGATGATTACTCAATTCTCGATGAGGTTTGCGGATATTATATGCCGGTTTCCAACTGGGGAATGGCAAGGGTGCCGCGCAGTGAAATTAAGGATACTGTGCTTGATCATATAATTAAAATCACCAATTACCTTATTTCAAATATTGACGAGGAAACCCACTGTATTCATATTTTGCGCGGTGACTGGAACGATGCAATTAACGCCGTAGGACAGAGCAGTGACCCTGAAAAGAAATTCGGTAACGGCGTAAGCATTATGGCAACTATGCAACTTTATCTTGGCGTTGAACTTGTTTGTGAAATACTTAAAAAGATAAATAAAAATGCTGATATTATAGAAAAATACCAAGAAGTAAAGCAGATTCTGATGGATGGCATCCTTGAAAATGCCATTGTTTTCGATAAAGAAAATCACGCTGAAATTATTCACGGTTGGGGCGAAGATAAATCTTTCCTTTTGGGAAGTTTTAATGATATTGACGGAAAATCCCGCCTGAGTTTAACCGCCAATTCATTTTTTGCCATTTCAGGACTTCTTCGCCAATTCCCCCACCTCAAAGATGATATTGCAAAAAACATACTCGACCTTGATTCAGAATATGGGCTTAAAACTTTTGATAAGCCCTTTGTAAGTCACGACGATAAACTTGGAAGTATCGCAAGAATTACCCCCGGCACTCTTGAAAACGCCAGCGTTTATATCCACGCAAGTACATTTGGTATAATGGCGCTGTTTATGATGGGGTATTCCCGTGATGCTTGGCGACTTCTGGAAAAAGCAATGGTTATAAGCCACGAGAACCCCTCTCGCTCAACCTTTGTTATGCCAAACTCATATTTCTCTACCGAAGAATTCGGCGATAGCGGATTTTCTATGGGTGATTGGTATACGGGAAGTGGCACGGTTCTTATTAAGGAAATCATAAAGAACGGATTCGGTATTGAACCCACCCTCTCTTCTCTCAAATTATCTCCGCCTGCATATTTTCCCAGCGAAACCGCTGAACTGAAAATTAAAGTTAAAGGTTCAATTCTTTCGGTAAAATACGAAAACCGCGGCGAAGGTATTCGCAGCATCTATATGAACGGCGAAAAACTCGATACCGAATTTGACCAAATTCTCGAAACTTTCTGCGCTGAGATTCCTGATAGCAAACTTACGGATACCACCCAAATTTTGATTACGGATTAAAAATCAACCCCCGAGGTTATGAACAAGTCCAGTAAAAACGGACAATAGAAAAAATCCCCCTCCTATGGTAGAATTTAAACAATTACCATAGGAGGGTATTTTTATGTCACGAATATATCAACACACATTAGAATTGCTGCCGCAAATCAAAGAAATGTTA
>JAZNFF010000098.1:0-18919 GCA_045588995.1 Acutalibacteraceae bacterium | reverse complement strand
GTGATCCGTGCCAAGGGCACGTACGGCAAGGGCGACGAGCACTTTTTCGGCGTCACACTCGCCGAGGAAAAGGACACCATCCTGATCGTAGCGACCGAGGCACAGCGCCGCCCCATCATGCAGGCTCTGATCAATCAGGCGCACGAGCACCCCGAGTTTGGCACGGTTACCTTCTCGTTGCCGGTATCCGACACCATGGGTCTGCGCCTTGACCGCAGATTCAGCGATAACGCGTAAGCAATGCAAAAACATCTGCACAGAGAATGGCGTGATATCCTTAGCGGAGAATTGACACTTTGACAAAAGTGCAAGCATCGCATTTGTCTGGTCAAATGCATATATGGGCTAAGCCCAAACCCCTTTACAAACAGAAAGAGCACACACGCAAGGAGTAAACCTTGTGTGTATGCTCTTTTTCTGCTGGTGAAGTTTTTGCTTTCGCAAAAGTGAAGTTGTGCAGATGCAGGACATCCGGCACAGTGAAGTTGTTCGCCAAGGCTCGCAGTGAAGTTAAGTTTGCCCATCACTTCGCCGTTAGGCGAAACTTCACTCACGAAGTGAACTTCACTATCGAAGATAACTTCACTTGCCCGAAGGGCAAACTTAGTTAGCGTGATTTGTCCGTTAAGGACATCACGCTATTTCTGCGGTGTCTAATTTTGTTTTAATATGCTTTGCCCCAATAGAGCATTTTATCGGCCTTTTTGCCGCAGCAAACACAGGTTTCTCCTATTGCTTCCTGCTCGAAGGGGATGCATCTTGATGTAACGCCTGCAACCTCTTTAAGTTTATCTTCGCATTCGCGGTCTCCGCACCACATCGCCCTTATAAAGCCGGGCTTTGTGTCTGAAATTTCCTTCATTTCATCGAGATTATGAGCATCATAGGTCATATTTTCGCGGCGAGTGAGGGCCTTATTATACATATCATCGTGAACCTGCTTTAAAAGTTCGGGAATCTTCTCTTCGAGTTTATCGAGAGAAATGGTGATTTTTTCATAAGTATCGCGTCTTGCGATAACACAGCAGTTGTTTTCAATGTCGCGAGGGCCAATTTCAAGACGGAGAGGCACGCCCTTCATCTCATATTCGGCAAACTTCCAACCGGGTGTCTGGTCGGTGGTATCCAGTTTAACGCGGCAAACTTTTTTAAGACGCTCATAAAGTTCGGTGGCCTTTTCGGTAACGCCTTCTTTGTGAGATGCAATAGGAATAATAACGGTTTGAATGGGTGCTATTGCGGGGGGGAGAACGAGGCCGTTATCGTCACCGTGGGTCATAATAACCGCGCCGATAAGGCGGGTAGTGGTGCCCCAAGATGTTTGATGAGGGAATTGAGATTTATTTTCTTTATCGGTAAATTCAACCTCAAATGCTCTTGAAAAACCATCGCCAAAATAGTGGGAAGTACCGCTTTGAAGGGCCTTGCCATCGTGCATAAGTGCTTCAATAGTATAGGTGGCTTCTGCGCCTGCGAAACGCTCTTTATCGGTCTTTTCACCTTTAACAACGGGCATAGCAAGTGCTTCTTCGGCGAAACGGGCGTAGATATTCAGCATCTGCTCGGTTTCTTGTTTTGCTTCTTCGGCGGTGGCGTGAAGGGTGTGACCCTCTTGCCATAAGAATTCTCTTGAACGAAGGAAGGGGCGGGTGGTCTTTTCCCAACGAACAACGCTGCACCACTGATTATAGAGTTTGGGCAGGTCACGGTAGGAGTGAACAATATTTTTAAAGTGGTCGCAGAAAAGGGTTTCGGAGGTGGGGCGAACGCACAATCTCTCCTCAAGTTTTTCTTCGCCGCCGTGGGTTACCCAAGCAACTTCGGGGGCAAAACCTTCAACGTGGTCCTTCTCTTTCTGGAGCAAACTCTCGGGAATAAAGAGAGGCATATAAACATTTTCGTGACCTGTTTCTTTAAAGAAGCCGTCCATAATTTTTTGAATATTTTCCCAGATGGCATAACCATAGGGTCTTATAATCATACAACCCTTTACGGAAGCATAATCGATGAGTTCCGCTTTGATACAAACATCGGTGTACCACTTGGCAAAATCCTCATCCATAGAGGTTATTGCTTTTACCATCTTTTCGTTTTTAGCCATACTAATCACCTAACATAAGAAAGTCATACTTGATTATTATAAAATAAATCCCAAAAATTTGCAACACTTTAATTGTTATAATTAAAAATTCAAAAAAATATTGACAAATGATGAAAATCAACATATTATTTGTTTATAAACATTTTAATTTCTGGAGGCAAATTTATGGTATTTGAAAAGATCGCTGAAATTCTTGCAGAACAACTTGATGCAGACAAAGAGAGCATAACCGCTGAAACGCGCATTGCCGAAGATCTTGGCGCAGATAGTTTGGATGTAGTTGAACTTTTAATGTCCATCGAAGATGAGTTTGATGTTGAGGTTCCCGATGAGGAAATCGAAAATGTTAAAACCGTCGGCGATGTAGTTGAATATATCAAAGCTAATATGGATTAAGATTTAGAACCCCGATTTTTCGGGGTTTTTTCATTTTTTACCCAATATTTATGCGGGAATATTTGTCTAATTTGCCTATGACAAAAGAGGCGGAAAAATGGTACAATTAAAAGAAAAAACTTTACGGAGGCCGAAATGTTAAAGTTGGGGCAAACCGTTTCCTACGGTTCACAAGGAGTTTGTACCATTACCGAAATAGTGGAAAAAGAGATAGGCGGAAAAAGGTCAAGTTACTATGTTTTAAAACCGATTTACCGAGAAAACAATACTATTTTTATTCCTGTTGATAACGAAAAACTTACGGGTAAAATGCGCAGTTTATTGTCCAAAGAGGAAATAGAAGAGCTGATTTTATCCATCCCCGAAGAAAAAACTTTATGGATTGATGAGGATGGAAAGCGCAGAGAAGCATATAGAGAAATACTTTCCTCGGGGAATCTGAGGGGTGTAATCGGCGTTACCAAAAACCTCTATGGCGAGCGTAAAAGGCGTCGCGAAGCAGGTAAAAAACTCGGTCAGCAGGATGAAATGCTGCTTGAGAGGGCCGAATCGCTTTTATGCGATGAATTTGCTCAAGGACTCGGTATAAAACCGAGCGAAGTAATATCGTTTATAAGCGCAAAATTAGACGGCGAAAAATAACCGTCTTTTATACTCCGTTATGTATTTTTCAAAAACCCTTGACAAAATATATAAATAAGAGTAATATATATAATAAATTTTGAGGAGTAAAGGAGTTAAAATAATGTCTAAATATTATTTTTATTATTATTTTAAGATGGACTGCCTTGGCTTCTCGAAATGCGTCGCTTAAATAGCGGCAAGGAAGTATAGGGTAGTCCGCAACTGTTTGTGCGTTTTGGCACTTGGTTGCGGATTTTTTGTTTTTAGAAAACGGGGTGAAGTTGTGATTTCAAAAAAGATGGCAGAGTTAGGTAAAGCGCCCTCTAAAATCAGAGAGATTTTCGAATATTCCCGCAAAAGAAAGGCGGAAATAGGCGAAGATAAGGTATTTGATTTTAGTTTGGGAAATCCGAGCATACCCGCGCCAGAAAAGGTAACGGCAGTTATGGAAAATTTAATCAAAACGCTCTCTCCCACCGCCATTCACGGATATACTTCGGCGCAGGGGGATATAAATGTCCGCAAAAAGATTGCCGAGAATATAAAGAGCAGATTTAACGCGCAGTGTTCTTATGAGAATATCTATATGACCTGCGGCGCCGCCGCATCTCTTAGCATAACCCTTAAAGCCCTTGTGGACAGCGAGGAAGATGAAATCATAATTTTGGCTCCCTATTTCCCCGAATATAAGGTGTTTATAGAAAACGCGGAGGCAAAGATAGTTGAAGTTAAGTGTGAAGCGGATAGTTTTGCTCTCGATATTTCTGCCATAGAAAAAGCCATCGGCAAAAACACCAAGGCCATTATTATAAATTCCCCCAATAATCCTTCGGGCGTTATTTTCAAAGAGGATGAACTGAAGCAATTGGCGGAAGTTCTCAATAAAAAGCAAAAAGAATTTAAAACCCAAATTTATATCATAAGTGATGAGCCATATAGAGAATTGGTTTACGGCGATATTAAACCGCCCTTTATCCCAAACCTCTATGATAATACGGTGGTTTGTTATTCGTATAGTAAATCTCTCTCGTTGCCGGGAGAGCGAATCGGATATATATTCGTAAGCCCCAAGGCAAGTGGTAGCGATGATTTATTCTTTGCGGTTTGCGGCGCGGGTAGATCCCTCGGTTATGTTTGCGCGCCGAGTTTGCTTCAGTATACCGTAGCCGAGTGCGACGCAGTTGAGATAAATATTGAAGATTACAAGAAAAATCGGGAACTTTTATATACCTCGCTTAAAGATATCGGTTACGAAACCGCATCTCCCGACGGTGCCTTTTATCTTTTTGTGAAATCCCTGGAAGAAGATGCGTGCGCTTTCTGCGAAAAAGCCAAGAGCCACGAACTTCTCTTGGTGCCTTCGGATAGTTTTGGCGTAAAAGGGTATGTGCGAGTAGCGTATTGCGTATCGTATGAGCAGATAGAAAAATCCTTACCCGCCTTTAAGGCACTTTATCTCGAATATAAAGGAGAAAAATAATGAACGACCTTTTAAAAGCAAGGGAAATAATAAATCGGGTAGATACTGAAATGGCGCAACTTTTCGAAGAGCGTATGGATGCCGCAAAAATGGTTGCCGCTTATAAAAAGGAACACGGTCTTCCCGTAGATGATATAGCCCGTGAAGAAGAAATTATAAAGAAAAACACCGAAAAGATTGAAAGGCAAGAATATAAATCCTATTACACTTCCTTTTTGAGAAATAATATTGCCCTTTCAAAAGCCCTTCAGCACCGCCTTTTAGACGGTATGAGGGTAGCGTATAGCGGTGTTAAAGGCGCTTTCGCCCAACTTTCCGCCAAAAAAATCTTCCCCGATGCCATTACGGTTTCCTATGCAGATTTCGGCGCGGCGTATAAAGCGGTTGAAAACGGAGAGTGTGACTGCGCGTTGCTTCCCATAGAAAACAGTTTTAACGGCGATGTTGGCAAGGTTATGGATTTATCCTTCTTCGGAAATCTTTACATAAACGGAATTTACGATGTTGAAATAAACCAAAATCTTTTGGCCGTAAAGGGCGCTACCATCGATGGAATAAAAAAGGTTTTAAGCCATCCTCAAGCTCTCGGACAGTGCGCGGCGTATATAGAAAAGCACGGTTTTGAAGGGGTAGAAGCGGTAAATACCGCCGTTGCAGCCAAAGAGGTGGCGGAAAAGGGTGATATTAGCGTAGCCGCCATAGGAAGCGCAGAGGCGGCAGAGGAATTCGGCCTTAAAATTTTAGAGGCAAATATAAATCAGAGCAATATAAATACTACCCGTTTTGCCGTTTTCTCTAAAGCGCAAAAGTCGGCAAGCAAGAAAGATAACCATTTTGTAATGTTCTTTACCGTTAAAAATGCGGCGGGCTCATTAGGTCAGGCCGTTTCGGTTATCGGTAATCACGGGTTCAATCTTAAGGCCCTTAAAAGCCGTCCCACCAAGGAACTTATCTGGGATTATTACTTCTATGCCGAGGGCGAGGGTAATATAAACGGCGAAGAGGGCAAGGCAATGCTCAAAGAACTTAATGAGTGTTGCAATAATATAAAAGTTGTAGGAAATTTTGAAAAGGAAATCAGAATTTAAGTTTAGGTGAAAGTTATGGTAATACCTATTAAGACATCAAGGTCGGGTTACAACATAATACTGGAAAAGGGCGCGCTTTTAAAGGCGGGCGAGTATCTTAACCTTGAAAGAAAGGTTTTGGTGGTTACCGATAGCGGTGTGCCCGAAGAGTATTGGAAAGCGGTATTAAATGCCGCTTCCAACGGATATGTGTTTATCTTCAAAGAGGGTGAGCAGTCCAAAAATTTCGATACCTTTAAAGAAATACTCGAGTGCCTTGTTAAAAACGGTTTCACCCGCACCGACTGCATAGTAGCGGTAGGCGGCGGCGTGGCGGGAGATATGGCGGGTTTTGCCGCATCCTGCTTTATGAGGGGTATTGATTTTTATAATATCCCTACTACCGTACTTTCGCAGGTTGATTCATCCATAGGCGGAAAAACGGCCATAGATTTCTGTTCTCTTAAAAATATTATCGGGGCCTTTTATCCCCCGAAGTGCGTTATAATTGATACCGAAACCTTAAAAACTCTGCCATCAAGGCAGATTGCCAACGGACTTTCCGAAAGCGTAAAAATGGCTCTCACCTTTGATGAGGAACTCTTTTCTCTTTTCGAGGATGGGGTAAGCGCCGAGGATTTGGATACGATTATTGAGCGTTCTTTGTATATTAAAAAAAGGGTAGTAGAGGAAGATGAAAATGAATCAGGCCTTCGCAAAACCCTGAATTTTGGTCATACCATAGGTCACGCCATTGAGGTAAATCGAAATGATCTTTATCACGGTGAATGTGTAGCCCTCGGAATGCTTCCTATGTGTTCTCAAAGTGTCAGAGAGCGTCTTATAAAGGTGCTTAATTCTTTGGGACTTCCCGTAACCCATAATGTTCCCGCAGAAAAAATAATAGAAGCCGTAAAGCACGATAAAAAGAAATCGGGAGAAAGCATAACGGCGGTAAAGGTCGAGAAGGCGGGTAGTTTTATACTTGCGGAAATGCCTTTTAGCGAACTTGAAGAAGAAATAGTAAAGGCGGTAGAGTTATGAAAAATACCTTTGGAAATCAGGTTTCAATAACCCTTTTCGGTGAAAGTCACGGCGCTATGATAGGCGCGGTTATTGACGGACTGCCCGGCGGCATTAAAATTGATGATGATTTTATAAAATCCCAACTTTCCCTTCGCAGACCCTCGGGAGATATATCTACTCCTCGCCAAGAAGCCGATGAATATAGTATTGTAAGTGGTGTTTTCAGAGGGTATACAACGGGCTCGCCTTTATGTATACTTATCCCCAATTTCAATATAAAATCTGCTGATTACGGCGAAAAATTAGAAATTCCCCGTCCCTCTCACGCCGACTATGCCGCCCATATAAAATATAACGGTTTTGAAAACTTTCAAGGCGGCGGTCACTTTAGCGGCAGAATAACCGCGGCGATAGTTGCCGCAGGGGCGATAGTTATTGCGGCTTTAAAAAATAAGGGCATTTCTATCGGTACCCATATTGCAAAATGCGGCGGCATTGAGGATAGAGAATTTGCCGATTTAAGTAGTGATATAAACTATCTTTCAGATAAAATTTTTCCCACTCTTGATGATATAAAGGGTGAAAAAATGATGGCCGAAATCAAAGAAGCGAAGCAAAACGGCGATAGCGTTGGCGGAGTTCTTGAAACTGCGGTAACGGGAATCCCCGCAGGAATCGGCGAACCTTGGTTTGATTCTTTAGAGGGCATAATTTCTCACGGAATTTTCTCCATACCGGGAGTTAAGGGTATCGAATTCGGCGCCGGATTTAAACTTGCCGATATGTTGGGAAGCGGAGCAAATGACCCGTTTTATATAGAAAACGGCGTTGTCCTTACCAAAACCAATAATAGCGGCGGTATAAACGGCGGAATTTCCAATGGCAACCCCGTTATTTTCCGCGTTGCTGTCCGTCCTACTCCCACCATAAGCAAAGAGCAAGAAAGCGTAAATCTTAAAGATAATGTAAATACTGTTTTATCGGCAAAGGGCCGGCATGACCCTTGTATTGTTCATAGAGCAAGAGTTGTGGTAGATAGCATAACCGCCATAGCGCTCCTTGATATGCTCTCGCAAAAATACGGAACAGATTGGATTGTTGATTAATGGAATACGGTTGTATAGGCGAAGTTTTAAGACATAGTTTTTCCGTACGAATTCATAATGAACTTTTCGGCTACCAATACGAACTGAAAGAGATAGGCCCACAAAATCTTGGGAATTTTATGGAGGAAAAGGATTTTAAAGCCATAAATGTAACCATACCGTATAAGGAGCAGGTTATTCCGTATCTTGATTATATGGATGAGATTTCCACTAAAATCGGAGCGGTAAATACCGTTGTTAACAAAAATGGAAAACTTTATGGCTATAATACGGATTTTTACGGGCTTACCGCTCTTATAAAAAAACTGGGAATTGAAATAGAGGGTAAAAAGGTGCTTATTCTCGGCTCGGGCGGGACTTCCAAAACCGCATCAGTCGTAGCAGAGAATTTAGGCGCTTTAGAAATCTTAAAGGTTTCAAGAAGCAAAAAAGAAGGCCATATCACGTATGATGAAGCATATGCGCTTCATAATGATGCCAATATTATTATCAATACCACCCCCTGCGGAATGTTCCCCAATATAGATGGTTGCGCCATTGATATTTCTGAATTTGATAATCTCGAAGGCGTAATTGATGCGGTTTATAATCCCCTAAAAACTCAACTTGTAATCGATGCTCAAAAAAGAGGTATCAAAGCGGATGGCGGACTTTATATGTTGGTCGCTCAGGCAGTTTATGCCGCAGAAAAGTTCGTGGAAAAAACCGTTCCCAAAGAGGAAATCGGAAGAATATATACCAAGTTGTTAAGAGAAAAAGAAAATATCGTTCTTATCGGTATGCCGTCAAGCGGCAAAACAACAGTTGGTAAAATTATCGCCGAAAAAACGGGCAAAGAGTTTTTTGATATAGATGAAGAAATTGTCCGCCTTTTCGGTAGATCCATACCCAGAATATTCGATGAAATGGGCGAAGCAGGATTTAGAGAAATAGAAAATCGGGTTACAGAAAGCATTTCAACTCGGCAAAATGCCGTTATCGCTACGGGCGGCGGCGTGGTGCTGAAAGATGAAAATATAGAAAACCTAAAGAAAAACGGCAGAATTTATTTTTTAGACCGTCCTTTAGAATCCCTCGTAACTACTCCCGACCGTCCCCTTTCAAGCAATAGAATAGATTTGGAAAGAAGATACCGAGAGCGATATAAAAAATATAAAGAATGTTGCGATTTTTGTCTTGCGGGTGATGAATCCCCTAAGACCTTCGCAGAAGAAATAATAAAGGAATTCATGTTATGAAAATTCTCGTTATAAACGGCCCCAATATCAATATGTTGGGTGTAAGAGAGCCCGAAATTTACGGTGATAAAAGTTATAAGGCACTTAAAAAACTGATTAAGGATTATGCCAGGGAAAAGAAAATCGGCGTTAAACTTTATCAGTCAAACCATGAGGGCGATATTGTAACCGAAATTCAGAAATCACTTGGAAAATATGATGGTATAGTTATAAACCCCGCTGCATATACCCATACGAGCGTTGCAATTCTTGATGCTCTGAAAGCTGTAAATATTCCCGCCGTAGAGGTGCATATTTCCGCAGTAAATGAGCGTGAAGATTTCAGGCAGATAAGTTTTGTGGGGAAGTATTGCTTTAAAACCATAGCGGGCCAAGGGTTTAAGGGCTATACCGATGCTATAGACGCTCTTATTTCAAAGGTGGGCGAAAAGGTATGACCTTAAAAATAGAAAAATGCATCTTAAAGGGTGAAGTTTCGGCGCCGCCTTCCAAATCGGATGCTCATAGAGCGCTTATCTGCGGAGCCCTTTCGGATGAAAGTTACATTAAAAATCTTGCCGATAGCGAGGATATAAAGGCCACTATTAACTGTCTAAAGACCTTGGGCGCCGCTATAGAAAAGCAGGGAAACGGCATAAAAATCGGCGGGATTGACCCTTTTAATATTAAAGAAGGCACAGTTCTCGATTGTAATGAATCGGGAAGCACCTTAAGATTTTTAATTCCGCTTTGCCTATTGGGTGGTAAAAAGGTTGTCTTTAAAGGTAGCGGTCGGCTTATGGAAAGACCCCTTTCTCTATATGAAAAAATATGTAATGAAAGAGGGTTTGCTTTTCAAAAAGACGGCAACACTCTAACCATTTGCGGAAAACTTGAAAGCGGTGTTTTTCAGGTCTTTGGCGGAGTTTCGAGTCAGTTTATAAGCGGTCTTATGTATGCTTTACCGCTTTTATCGGGGGATAGCGAAATTAGAATAGAGGGTAAACTTGAAAGTAAACCCTATGTTGATATGACGGTGGATACTCTTGCGCGTTTCGGCGTAGAAATCAAAGAAACGGATTACGGTTATTTTGTTAAAGGCGGTCAAAATTACGCATCGAAAAATATTATCGTTGAGGGCGATTGGTCCAACGCTGCATTTTTGGATGGGTTTAACCTTTTGGGCAGTAGCGTTACGGTTACGGGGCTAAAGGACAAAACGCTCCAAGGTGATAAAATATACCGAAAAATGTATAAAGATTTAAAATCAGGGGTTAGGGAATTTGACCTATCAAACTGCCCCGATTTAGCCCCCGTTATGTTCGCATTGGCAGGTGCTTTAGGGGGCGCAGAATTTACGGGAACCGCTCGTCTTAAAATAAAAGAGAGTGACCGCGCGCTCGTTATGAAAGAGGAACTTAAAAAGTTTGGTATCGATGTTACGGTGGAAGAAAACCGCGTTTTAGTAGGCGGAGGAACCTTGAAAGCACCCACCGAAAAACTAATGGGTCATAATGACCATAGAATAGTTATGTCCCTTGCTTTGCTTTCTTCCCTTACGGGCGGAGAAATAGCAGGGTGCGAAGCGGTAAACAAGAGTTTCCCTGATTTTTTTGAAAAATTACTGGCATTAGGATTTGTAGTAAATGAAACTTGATAAGAATTTAAACATTTTAATAATCGGTCTTGGCCTTTTGGGCGGAAGTTACGCTAAGGCATTAAGCCGTCAAGGTTATAAGGTTAAGGCCATAACCCTTTCCCAAGAAGATATTGATTATGCTTTGAAAGAAAAAATGATTATTTGCGGCGCCACCGAAGTGGAAGAAGATTTGGTGAAAGAAGCCGACCTTATAATTTTCGCTTTATATCCAAAAATCTTTTTAGAATGGATAGATAAATATGGTTCTCTTATTGATGAACATACCGTTGTTACCGATGTTACGGGCGTTAAGGGAAGTATTGTAGCAGATATTCAAGGCAAAGTAAAGGCGGAATTCATCTCCGCTCACCCTATGGCAGGCCGAGAGGCATCAGGGGTTAAAAACAGCGATGCCGAAATCTTCAAGGGCGCCAATTATATAGTTGTCCCCACCGATAAAAACACCGAAAAAGGTATATCACTTTGCAAAGATTTGGGCGAAACTTTGGGTTTTGCCGATATTTCGGAACTAACACCGAAAAAGCATGATAGAATGATTGCCTTCCTTTCTCAGCTTACCCACTGCATTGCAGTTTCTTTGATGTGCGCTAACGGCGATCCGGATCTTGTGAGATATACGGGTGACTCATTCCGCGACCTTACCAGAATTGCGGATATTAATGATGAAATGTGGAGCGAATTGTTTTTGCTCAATAAAAATGCCCTTTTAAGCGAAATGGATGCTTATAAAGAGGCCTTTGACAAACTATATAACCATATTAAAAATGATGAACGCGAGGATATGCGCGAGATGATGCAACTTTCCTCTGCAAGAAGAAAACATTTCGGAAAGAGGAAAAGTATATGAATCTGGAATTTGAAAGAAAACTGCCCGTTCCAAAAGAGGTAAAAGAGCAGTATCCCGTGGATGAAAAATCTGCTTTGGTTAAAGGGCAAAGAGCGTTGGAAATAAAGGATATTTTTGAGGGCAAGTCGGATAAACTTATCCTTGTTATCGGTCCTTGCTCTGCCGATAATAATACGGCAGTTCTTGATTATATCGAGCGGCTCCGTAAAGTTGCCGAAAAGGTAGAGGATAAAATCTTCATAATACCGAGAATTTATACCAATAAACCCCGCACCACAGGGGCAGGGTATAAAGGTATGCTTCATCAGCCCAATCCCGATGAGCGCCCCGATATGCTTAAAGGAATTGTCGCTATAAGAGAGCTGCATATGAAGGCGCTTAAAGATTACGGTTTCACCTGCGCTGATGAGATGCTTTATCCCGAAAATCACCGTTATCTTTCCGATCTTCTGGCCTATGTTGCCGTAGGCGCCCGTTCTGTAGAAAATCAGCAGCATCGCCTTACTGCCAGCGGACTTAATCTCCCCGTAGGTATGAAAAATCCCACGGGCGGCGACAATACGGTGATGATGAACGCCATCAAGGCGGCCCAGAGCAAACATACCTTTATTTACAGAGGTTGGGAAGTTCACTCAAATGGTAACCCTATGGCTCACGCTATACTTCGCGGATATGTGGATGGTAGCGGAAGATGCGTTTCCAATTATCACTATGAAGACCTTGTGAGATTAAGTGAAGATTATGCCGCTTCGGGACTTTTAAACCCTTCGGCTATAGTTGATGCTAATCATGCCAATTCAGGTAAACAATACCTTGAGCAAATCAGAATCGCCAAGGATGTTATTTATAGCCGAAATCATAATAGTGATATCAAGAAACTCGTTAAGGGTATTATGGTTGAAAGTTATATCGAGGATGGCGCCCAAAAAATCGGCGAACATATCTATGGCAAATCAATTACCGACCCTTGTCTCGGATGGGAAAAGACCGAAAAACTAATCCTTAAACTCGCCGATGAAATAGAATAAGAAAAACATAACCCCCGAGGTTCAACCTCGGGGGTTATTTGTAAGGTGAGAAATAATGCCGATTTTGGTTTATTTTTTATTCTTCGGTAACCTTTTCTGCTTCGACTGTTTCGATTTTTTCGGCTTCTACGGTTCCGATATTTTCGTTATCCACCGATTCGGTTTCTTCAAGTTTCTTGCCGAGAAGGGAAGGAAGTTCCATTCCCGCCATTGCGAAAACCTCGTCGAGAGGGGGCACCGATTTCATCATCCCTGAAATGAAATTTGCGGTAGAGGTTTTACCGTCACCGTTTTGACCTCCGTCCCAAACAGTAACCTTATCAATTTTGATATTCTTGATGGCATCAACCTGAACGCGCATAAGGTCTTCAAGTTTATCGGCAATAAGTAGTTTAAGAGCCGCTTCTGCGTCTCCGCCTGCAGATTTAACAATTTCAGCAAAACCTGCCGCCTGTTTCTTAAGAATTTCTTCTGCGCCAAGCGCTTCTGCCTGCATTTTTGCAAATATAGCATCGGCTTCACCTTTTGCCTTGCGGCGAATTTGTTCTGCTTCTGCTTCGGCAGCAAGTTCGAGTTCTTTCTTTTTAGCTTCGGCGCGAACGATAATGTCGGCTTCCAAGGTTGCCTGTTCTTTATCGCGTCTTGCCTTTTCAGCGGCCTGCTCAGCTGCATAGGACTCTTCCAATGCTTTTGCGGCCTGTGTCTTTTCGGCGGTGGTTGCAATTTTTAATGCTTCGGCTTCCTTTTCCTTAAGGGCTGCCTCACTCATTGCAATCTTCATCTTGGCTTCGTTTTCACCGGCAATAGCAAGAGAATCTGCTTTTGAAACTTCAATTCTCTGTTCCTTCTGGGCATTCGCCTGACCGATAGAACCTTCGCGATCTTGTTCGGCAACGTTGCGTTTAGCATCGTTTATCGCTTTTGCGGCCGCTTCTTTACCAAGCGCCTCTATGTATCCGGATTCATCGCTTATATCGGTTACGTTAACATTTATAAGGCGAAGACCAATCTTTTTAAGTTCGCTTTCAACGTTTTCGCTTACGGCTGCTAAGAATTTATCGCGGTTGGTATTGATTTCTTCAATATCCATCGTGGCGATGATGAGTCGCAACTGACCGAAAATAATGTCTTTTGAAAGTTCTTGAATTTCATTTCTTTGTAATCCCAAAAGACGTTCTGCCGCATTCTGCATAATGCCCGGCTCAGTAGAAATACCAACCGTAAAACTGGAGGGAACATTGATACGTATATTCTGTCTTGATAATGCATTTTTAAGGTCAACCTGAATAGAGATAGGTGTCAGGTCAAGATATGCATAGGACTGAAATACGGGAACAACAAATTCCGCGCCGCCGTGAATACACTTGGAACTACGGTTGGATCCGTCGTTGTTTTTACCGATTGAGCCGTAAACTACCATAATTTTGTCTGACGGACATTTTTTGTAGCGTGAACATATCCAAATAAAGAAGGATATAAGAATAATTACGGCTACACAGATTAAAAAGATGATTCCTGGTTGCATAAAGCTTCCCTCCAAAAATAAAATTATTTACGTTTAACGATTAGGGTGGTCTGGCCACTCACACCAACAACGATTACTTCGCTTCCGGTAGTAATGGCTTCACCTTCATCGGTAACGGCGTTTCGCTCTACGTAAGAGCCCTGTAACATAATATTTACCTTGCCTTCACCTCGCCTATTAGCAGGAACGGTAAGATATACTTTGCCCGCTTTCCCAAGCGCATTGCGGTTATCCGCGGTGCCACTGCTTCTAAGCTTCATTATGCTTCTGAATAAATATGCCACTAGCACCATAATCGCAAAACCGCAAAGTGTGGCCACGAGCAAGGTTATGACCAGATTGATTTTTGCTTCGGTCATCACAACGCCTACCCAGCCAAACATAACCAGGAAGGCAACGATGCCACGTACAGTAAATAGGCGTAAGCTGTCAAATCCTTCGATGTCGGAGAGTTCTGCGGCATCAACAAGTTCATCGCCGTATACACCATCAGATATATCGCCATCAGCATCAAAATCGATATCAGCGTCTGTATTGGCATCAAAATCAATATCGGCATCAGTATCTAAATCAAAATCTGCATCGGCATCTCCGTCATCAAATCCAAAAAACATTAGGATGGTTTGAATAACCAAAACCAAAGTGGCGGGTATTGCTATGCAGTAGAAAATCTGCGCCACAAGTCCCAGTGCGTTCCACCATTCTAAAAATGCCATAATTTTCCCCCTTAATCAAATGAAGCTAAAATTTGCTTAGCGTTTTCTTTGAGTTTTGCTGCGCTGTGGGCATAAAACATTATCTGTAAAACATATTGAAGTTTTACTCGGTCACCTTCAATATGCGGATTAAAATCGGCGGTTGCATTTTCCACCGCTTTTTTAACCGATGTTTCATCAGATATATTTATGGTGATATCGGAAATCATATTCACATATCTGTGGTATAACTCATCATCACCGATAAGATCGTCGGCGGGGTCGTTTATATTGCCGCCGATAATATTTATCAAGTTGCAAATAGATTCTATCTGCAATGTGTCGCGTAACATATTAATGATTATTATTCTTGCAAATTGCTCTGCAGAATACATTTTTTTAACAGGGGAGCTAACAAATTTACGCTTCACCCAGTTTTGCACAACATGAGGTTCAACCCCCGTCATTGAGCAGACCTGAGATAAGGTTATTCCGCCTGCGGCAAAAATACCATCAAATAAATTTTTTGAACAGCCTTTTTTAATTTCAAGCACCTCTATGGTGGTTCCGGGATATGTGGACATATCATCACCTCTTTTGGTGTTTGCACCATTATAATACCACGCGGTCAAGTGACTGTCAAGAGTAATCGCGTGATTTTTTAAATTTTTTGGTCAAGTTGGTGACCACGCTATAATACATTATGATATAAAAACGGGTGACCGTCAGTCATCCGTTTTGGAATATATACTTTAACCCTTTAATTTTTCTGCGATTTTGATTTGTCTTATATCGTTACCGATAAACTTTTTGGCGGTATAATTGCCGATAAATCTTGAGCAAATTCTGGGGGTATATTTCTGCTCGATTTCCTGCATCGTAAGGTTGGTGTTTATAATTGTGGGTCTATTTGATAAAAGTCGGGTATTAACCACATTATAAAACATTGCCTGTATGTAAGGCGAAACAAATTCGCTGCCAAGGTCATCAATTACCAGTAAATCGCAAGAAACGGCGGCATTGAAACTATCGTTGCTTCTATTGCCGAAATGGTCATTTTCCATAGCGGCGAAAAGGTTATAAGCCGAGCCGTAAACCACGTCAAAACCCTGATTCAAAAGTTCATAAACTATGGATAGGGAAAGATGGGTTTTTCCAAGCCCTGCATTCCCCATAAATAAAATGCTTTCGGAAGAACGGGGGCTGAAATCCTTTACATAGTCACGGCAAAGTTTTAAAATGCCTTCCATTCTTTTTCTGGGATTACCGTTTTCGGTATCCTCATCGGAGTAATATTTAAGGGAGAAATTATCAAAACGGCAACTGTTTAGGGGAAGGGACTTTGAAAGTTCTTCAATTAAAATTGCTTTAGCGCGGGATTTAATGCAGTTACAAATCTTGCCGTCGATATATCCCGTATCTTTACAAGCGTTACAATCAAACTTGGGGGGCGCTATGCCGTTTTTTTCTAAAATCGCCTGTCTTTCATCCGAAAGAGCGGTTATTAGTTTTTGCATACGGTCAAGTTCATTTTTATCTCCCGAAAGAACGGTAAGACCGATTTTTGCGCCAACGGCAGTGAGGGTGCGGTCAATTTCATCAATTCTTATATTTTTGGCTTTAAGAGATTCAAGAGCTTTATTATATTCCGCATTTTTGCGGTTTAAATTGGCCTTTTGTTCTTCAAAGGCGCGGGAAAACGCTGTTTCTCGATTTATCATATACTCACCCCGTTAATCAGAATTAAGCATTTCTTTAAATGCATCAAGGTCATAGGCGGCAAAGTTGTTTTTACCCGTTTTGGCGGGCTTTTTAACCGTCTTTTCGCCCTCAACCGTATCGGCTACCGTTTTGTAGCCCTTCTTATGCCAATTTTCTAAAATCTTATTTATATAACCGAAAGAAATTTTCACATTTCTGTCAACACACATATTATAAGCGTGTTTTAAAAGTTCGGCGCCGATACCCCATTCGTTTACCCATATATCGCAATATTTCTGCTCGTTTTCACTGGGCTTTCGGGTATCTATACCGAAGGCCTTCCAAACAATCGAAACGGCAAGTTTACTCTGCGCCGCCTTTTTAATTTCGTTTTCGGCATCAATAAGGGTTTCAACCCCGTTATCTTTCCATTTAATAGCAGTTTTTTCTATGAAGGATATATTTTTCTTGTTTTCGCTTACGGCGTATTCAATAAGCAAAAGCAAAACAGAAACATCTATTCCTAAGTCATCGCAAAGCCAAACGAATGTACTCGATTCATTCATTTTAAGATTTCTGCCGAATTTCATCTGGGCCTCTCGGAGCAAAAATCTGATTTTCGGGTCTTCATTTCCTCGTTTGGCAACGTCTTCGCGGCTGGGTTTTTCAAGTTGGCTAACGATTTCCTCCTTGGCCTCTACTGCCTTTGCCGCAGGGGTTTCGGCGCATAAAACACCGCACTCGGTCCAATACAAAATCGCATCGTTTACCTCAGAAACGGCAATATCGAGAATTTTAGCAATTTCATCACTTTCTATAGGGGAGGAAGAATTGCGCATGCAAACAAGCAGTACCTTCAACTGCACTGCTGAGGATAACTTAATATACTTGTCCACCACCGCACTTGGTACGGGGAAAGCACCGATGAAGGCACTTGGGTTAATTAAGTATTTCATACTTACTCTCCTAAAAACTATTGGATAATAATTATACCAATAATATAAGAGAAAGTAAAGAACGGATTTTAAATACCTTCGTTTTTAAGCGCCGCTAAAAGTTTGGGAGTCAGCAGAAAAAGGGCTAAAAGATTGGGAATTGCCATAAGTCCGTTTAAAGCTTCGCTTAATTCCCAAACGGCAGAATTACTTATAAACGGTGACAATATGCAAACGGCGCAGTATATAAGGACAAATACTTTTCGGCTTTTCTGACCGAAAAGGAATGTGGAGGCAGTGGTGCCGTAAACACCCCAACCTACAAAGGAAGTAAAGGCAAAAAAACAAATTGAAAGGGAGAGGATAATTGTAGAAAATCTGCCGTAAACAGAGGAAAAAGCGGTGAAAACCGCCCCGCTTCCCGAAAGCCCGTAAATATCTGCTCCCGAACAGAGAACGGCAAGACCTGTCAGTGTACAGACAAGAACGGTATCGCAAAACACCTCGAAAATTCCCATCATACCGGTGCCTATGGGGGTTTTACCCGTAGTACCCGCGTATGCCATAGGCGCGGTGCCAAGACCCGCTTCGTTGGAGAAAATTCCGCGGGCGACACCTCTGCGCACCACCGTAAGCACGGTCGCCGCAGCGCCCCCCGTCACGCTTTTCGGGTTAAAAGCCCCCTTTATAATATCGGCAAAAACAGTAGGCAAAGATTTAAAATTAATGATGATTATTCCAAGGGATAAAAGGCAGTAAAGAATCGTGATGAAGGGTACAAATTTTTCTGCAAAAATCCCTATTCGTTTGGCGCCGCCCGAAAGAATTATAAAGCCTAAAATGGCGCATATAAAAGCGACAATTAGGTTTACATAAAACCTCGTGTTATCGGAAATTTTCGGCAGAATTCCGTCAAGCCCTGCTAAGAGGGTGTTGGTCTGCACCATATTTCCCGAACCGAGAACTGTAACGAGGGTAATAATTGAAAAGATGATTCCGAGGGGCATAAAATTTTTGCCGAGACCGTTTTTTATATAGTACATCGGTCCCCCGACAAATTCTTTACCGCTTTTTTCTTTGTAAAGGGCGGTAAGAGCGATTTCTGCGAATTTTATTATCATACTTAAAAATGCAGAAACCACCATCCAGAAGATAACCCCGCCGCCGCAAAGGGAAATAATACCCGCCACCCCTACAATATTGCCGGTACCCAGGGTTGCCGCAAGGGCAGTGCAGGCCGATTGAAATGGGGTAACGCCATCTCGGTCACCGCCATCGAAAGCGCCTTTGAGGGAAGGGATTAAAAAACGAAATTGGAAAAATTTTGTTTTAAAGGTGAGATAAATACCAAGCCCCAGCATAACGGTAAGGGTCGGAACACCCCATATCGCTCGATTAAGGCGCTCAAAAAACTCATACAAAGAACTTCGCCCCCGAAAAATTAAAAAATTTTAAAAATAACTATTGATTTTATTTCTGATTTGTGATATTATACTTTGGCAACCTAAAAA